>NZ_JBBMEK010000050.1:0-16293 GCF_040096555.1 Coprococcus intestinihominis
GCTTGGCTAGAGCGCTTGATTTGGGATCAAGAGGTCGCAGGTTCGAATCCTGTCACCCCGATGACCATAAATAGATAAAGAATAAAATAAAAGCTATTGCTTTACAAATACCGTAAAGCGATAGCTTTTTGTTTTTAATTCAAAGGCCAGCTTTGTGTAGAAATTCAATCATCATATACAGATAAAACTCTTGACGGTGCCAGATGGCCCTGTGAGTGGCCCCTTTAATAAGGATTAAACGTGCATCAGGAATGCATTCGGCCATTTGCCTGGAATGTGAAACCTTAATGACATCACGGGTACCAAATTGAGTTTTATAAAGATCATTTCAGCCGGCGATTTCAGAGTGTTCCGAATGATCGGGGGGAGCAGCGGATAATAGTTCGAAGGATGTCGTACAAAGCGTCTTCGGAGATCCCGATTATAGCATTGACAGCCAATTCCTATCAGGAGGATATCCGGAAATGTCTGGATGCGGGTATGAATATACATTTAAGCAAACCGATAGAGATTAAAAAACCGCTCCAACAGTATTTTTGCAAAAGGATACTGATTTGGAACGGTTTTATTTTTTGTTTACAGAAAACCATGAGTTCTCAAATAGGCTCTTTTTTGATGGGATATATCGGATTCTTTACTGTTTTTTCGGTATTTGAGAGGTGTTTCGCCATAATAGCTGTAAAAAGCACTGGAGAAGGCCCGTGCATCCGAAAAACCGTTGTCCAGAGCAATTTGCAGTATAGACAGATCTGTGTCCATCAGATCCTGATAGGCATGATGAACACGGATGCTGGTCAGATATTTCTTGAAAGTGGTGTCCATGTATGTTTTAAATGTACGGGAGAGATGTTCCTTTGAGAGTGAAAAAACATCGGCCAGCATTTCTAATGAAAGTGGTTCCATATAATGGTTATCAATATAGTCGATAATTTCTGTGCAGCGTTCAATATGCTTCTGTGATTTGATAGAATGAGGAACGAGTTTTGGGGCTTTACATTCGGAAAACAGAATGTAAAGAATTTCATAAAAGAAACTGTTGAGCTTTAGTTGATAAAGAGGAAGCTGGCTGCGATTGCGGAAAATCGGATAAATTTCCGCAAAAGCAGATTCCAATTTATTATAAGCATCAGATGAAGGCTCTACGATATAGCGGTAATTATTAAAAGTCGGAAAAACAGCCATGAGAAAACTATATGGAAAGATAATCGAAAGCATTTCGCTTTCTGAATGATAGTTTGTATGACAGCCATGAATGTCGCAGCTGTTGATTAACAGGATGTCATGAGGATGTGCTTCGAGTTCATGTCCGTTAATTTCAAATAAGCAGGAACCTTTGATGATATATGAAATTTCCAGGCTTCGATGCCAGTGTTTCTTGACATCGGTAATACAATTTTCTGATTGAAGATAGACCCATGCGAGAAATTGATCAGGAACTTTGATCGTTTCATGAAAGTAATCCATAATTGCCTCCCTTTTGAAAATTCATAGCATAAAAATAGCAAAAAAATGATAAATAAATGTAATATTAGTATAATTTATAAGTAAAAAAATGTCAATTAAAAGAATAAAAACTGATAAAACATCAAAAAAATGATGATGAGTCAAAAATAAAACATCAAAAAAATGTATTTTACTTGTTAAAAAATGAGATGATTATTCACAGGGATTGATTATAATAGAGATATCAATTCAACGAATAAAAATATCAGGTGCTATTAGTAACCGGTATCTGCCGGTAAGGGTGAGGGAGGAATAGCGTTTTATGAATAGGAAGAAGTCTTTTAATCGTCCGGCTTTGTGGGAACATCTTTTATTTTTGGGTCCGGCATCAATTGTGTTTCTCATTGTCATTATTATACCGTTTATCATCAGTGTTGGCTATTCGTTTACAGACTGGAACGGTGTATCTTCAAATATTTCATTTATAGGTATCAAGAATTTCATAGATATTTTTACCGGAAAGAGTAATTTTCTCGGCGCATTCAAGTTTACATTCATTATTGCAATATGTAATGTTGTTTGCATGAACATAGCAGGTATTGCGATAGCAGCACTGTTAACGACAAAAATTCCGTTGCAGAGTGCATTTCGAGTTGTATTTTATCTTCCGAATATCATCGGAGGATTGATTCTTGGTTTTGTATGGCAGTTTATTTTTATCAATGGTGTACCTGCAATCGGCAAATTATTGCATTTCGGGCCTTTGATGACTCCGTGGCTTGGAACAGAAATGACGGCCTATGCAGCCATTGTGATTGTATCCGTGTGGCAGGGAATGGGGTATGTGATGGTTATCATGATTGCTGCGTTAACCGGCATTTCTTCAGAACTTGTTGAAGCAGCCAAGATTGATGGTGCCAACGCATTTCAGATTTTCTTTAAGATCAAGCTGCCTTTATGTATGCCATATATTACATTATGCCTGTTCTGGACGATTTCTCAGGCATTTAAGATGTTTGATCTAAATTATTCTTTGACAAAGGGAGGGCCGTATGGCTCCACAGTATCTCTTGCATTGAATATTTATAATGATGCCTTTGCGAATAATAAATATGGTCTTGCAACAGCAGAATCCTTTGTATTTTTTGTGATTATCCTGGTTATTACATCTGTTCAGATGTATTTCTCCAGAAAGAAAGAGGAGGAATTGATGTAATGAACAAAAGAGCGAAAAAGCAAAAAGCCATTATATTTGTGATCGTATTGATTCTGGCATTAATCTTCGTATATCCGCTTTTTTTAATTGTGATGAACTCAGTTAAGCCATTAGCTCAGATTTTGACAAAGCCTTTGAGCTGGCCGGATGTTTTTCAGATAGAAAATTATGTAAAGGCATTCAAAGAAGTGAATGTACTGCATGTCATGAAGAATACAGCCGTTTTGACGATAGGTTCTGTTGCAGGTATTACTTTACTTGCGGCGATGACTGCATATTGGACATTCAGATATCAGACGAAATATTCAAAAGTCTTTGAGACCTTTGTTATATTATCGATGTTGATTCCCTTTGCATCATTGATGCTGCCCCTTGTACAGGTAATGAAAGTACTGGGACTTAATAATTCTATGTTTGGAACAATTCTGACTTATTGGGGAATCGGTCTTGCTTTTGCGTTTTTTATGATGCAGAGTGCGGTCAAAGGGCTTCCGGTGGAACTGGAAGAGTCAGCTCGAATTGATGGCTGTTCAAGAACAAGAATTTTCTTTTCAATCATAATTCCGCTTTTGAAGCCAACAATGGTCAGCGTGGTGTTGATGGATATGTTCTGGATATGGAATGATTTTATGGTTCCGTTAATTATGATGAATAATGAACGATTGATGACGATTCAGTTGTCAATCAGCAGATTATTCGGACAGTACGCCAGTAAATGGGATATTGCATTGCCGGCATTGGTAATGACGATTTTGCCGATTGTTATTGTATTTATTCTTTTACAGAAAAAGATTATGGACGGTGTTATTGCCGGGGCTGTAAAAGGTTAAATAATAGAGGAAACTTAGCTAAAGGATTAAGGAGGAAGACGATGAAGAAGATGAAAAAAGCAGCAGCTTTAATGATGACAGTTGCAATGATGCTCAGCATGGCTGCATGCGGCAACAGCGGTGCAAAGGAAACAACAGGTGCAGCAGAAGGATCTGATACACAGGTGGCATCTCAGGCAGCAGATGGTGAGGAGAAGACAATTTATATTTATCAGATGAAAACAGAAATTCAGGATGCCCTTGAGAAGGTGTGTGAAGTTTACTCTGAATCTCATCCAGGGGTTAAATTCGTCTGCGAGTCTGCATCTGATAATTATGCAACGAGTTTGAAGACAAAGTTTTCAGGCGGTGATGCACCGGACATTTTCAGTATTCAGGGGTATTCAGATGCACTTGTGTGGCAGTCACAGTTAGCAGATCTGACAGGTGAACCTTTTACATCTGAAATGATAGATACTTCAGCAGAAAATGTTACGCTTGACGGTAAAGTGGTTGCATTTCCTTTGTCTGTAGAGGCAGCAGGTTATGTTTATAATACAGCACTTTTTGAACAGGCAGGTATTACAAAAGTACCGACAACAAAAGAAGAATTAGCAGAAGATGTACAGAAACTGGCAGATGCCGGTGTATCCGTACCTATTTCAGAAACTTATATGGACTGGTATCAGTTAGGCAACTTTATGATCAACCTTGGTTTTGCTGGCCAGGAAGATCCTAAGGCATTCATTGATGGTTTGTCGGATGGTTCTACATCATTTGTGGGAAATAAAGTATTTGAAGAACTGGCAGATTTCATTACATTTGAATATGCTTTAGATACAAATCCTTCAACAACAGACTTTAATACACAGACATCTTTAGTTGGTTCCGGTGATATGGCTATTACAATCGGCGGTAACTGGTCACAGCCAACGTATGATGCAATCAACCCGGATCTGCCTGTAAGTCTGATGGGTATTCCTTATTCTAGTGATGAAAAAGAAAATGATCAGTTATATTTGGTAGGTACATACTGGGGTGTCAACAAGGATTCCGAGAATCTTGATACAGTTAAAGACTTTATCAACTGGCTTGTTACATCTGATGAAGGTAAAGAATGCATGACAAAGACATTACAGCTGATTCCTGCATACAACAATATGGAAGCAGATGCGGACAGTATTGGTACTCTTGGCAAAGCTGTTTCTGATTACATGGCAGCAGGAAAAGTAGACAACATCTACTATACATTTTATCCGGATGGTTTTGCGCAGGCAGCAGGTGAAGCTGTACAGAAACTTGGTGCAGGCAAATCCACAAACGATGAATTCCTTCAGGAGCTTCAGGATGCCTGGGATAACCTTTCTAAATAATAGCTCAAAAATTAAATTTACAGAATTGGCAGGTTAATCAATGAAAAAAGAACAAATTGAAGAAATCATCAGCAAAATGACACTGCATGAAAAAGTTCTCTTGTGTACAGGAAAGAATTCATGGAGAACAAGAGATTATGAAAAACTTGGCATTCCATCAATTCTGGTAAGCGATGGAACAAGCGGTGTAAGATTTCAGATTGGTTCTGATCAGCCGGAGGAGATGTCTTTTTATGACAGCCTTGGTGGCAGTTTTGACAATGAGGAAGCCATGTCACGTACATACAGAGCCACTTGTTTTCCAAGTGGCTCTGCTATTGCCTCTTCATGGGATACAGAGTTGATCGGAGAAATCGGTAAAAAACTTGCAGGTGAATGCAAGGAACTTGGAATTAATATGCTTTTGGGACCGGGAATGAATATTCACAGACATCCATTGACGGCAAGAAATTTTGAATATTATTCAGAAGATCCGGTTATAACAGGGGAGATGGCAGCAGCGATTGTGAGCAGTGTACAGCATGAAGGTGTCGGCACATGTATGAAACATTTTGCATGTCATAATTCGGATTCCAGGCGTACGCGTGTGAATGTACATGTTAGTGAAAGAGCACTACGGGAGATTTATCTTGCAGGTTACGAGCGGGTTGTGAGAAAAGCACATCCGGTGAGTCTGATGACCGCTTATAATAAGATTAATGGAGAAGAAGTCAGCGGTGATAACAGAATAACAAGAGATATTCTGAAGGGCGAATGGGGATTTGACGGTACTGTCGTTTGCGACTGGGGAGCCGTTAAAGATCCGGTTGAAGCGAGTAAAGGACGGATCGATCTTCAGATGCCTTTAAGCAAGAGTTCTGCTGCTTATCTTGAACAAGCTGTAGAGACTGGACAGTTGGATGAAAAGTTGGTTAATGAAAGAGTAGCGCGAATTTTGAAACTTGTTTTCCAATTAAAAGAGTGGGAAGCAGGATGGGATACAGTGAAGCATGAAGACAGTCATTGGTTGGCAGTTGAAGCTGCTGCAGAGTCTATGGTTCTTGTAAAGAATGAAAATCAGATTTTGCCGTTAAAACCACAAAAAGGTGAGAAAATTGCTGTACTGGGACATATGGCAAAAGAACCGAAATATCAGGGAACTGGATGCGCAGCAGTTCATGCCAGAAAGGTTGATATACCATATGATCAGATGATTCCGTATTTAACAGAGTGTGAAGTTAAATTTGCAGAGGGATATCAGGCCGATGGAACGACAACAGATGAATTGATTAGAGAAGCCGTTCAAACAGCAAAGGAAGCGAATCAGGTTCTTCTGTTTGTGGGAAGTTTTCTTCCCGGTGAAGATGATGATTATAATCGTAAAGATATCAAATTGTCGGAAGGAATGACACGATTAATTGATGCTGTTTCTGCAGTGAATAAAAATTGTATTGTTATCTTATCCAGCGGAGAAGTTTGTGAAATGCCATGGCGTCATCAGGTTTCAGCCGTACTT
Source organism: Coprococcus intestinihominis (assembly GCF_040096555.1). Classification (NCBI taxonomy): domain Bacteria; kingdom Bacillati; phylum Bacillota; class Clostridia; order Lachnospirales; family Lachnospiraceae; genus Coprococcus; species Coprococcus intestinihominis. Next base: position 6,337 of record NZ_JBBMEK010000050.1, read on the forward strand.
TTGACATGGTTTTCAGGTGAAGGTATGGGTAGTGCCATTGCAGATATTCTGTTTGGAAAAGTATCACCATCCGGTCGTCTGGCTAACACAGTTCCGGAGCGTCTGCAGGATACACCGGCCTACCTTTCATTTGATGGTAATGTATATGAAATTCCATATGCGGAAGATATCTATGTCGGATATCGCTATTATGAAAAGAAAGGTATTCAGCCAGCCTATCCTTTCGGATATGGTTTGTCATATACATCATTTGAATATGAACATCTGGCGGTCAGCGAAGAGAATGACCATACAATCGTGACAGTTGATGTGACCAATACAGGTGCTGTAGTGGCAAAACATGTTGTAGAACTTTTTATTGAACCAAAGATGAAGACAAGACTGCCAAGACCGGTGAGAGAATTAAAAGCATTCAAGAAGATATTTTTACAGCCGGGTGAGAAAAAGCAAGTATGTTTTTCGTTGGAGCGCAGAGATTTTGCATATTATGATCCAAAGGTGAAAGACTGGGTGATTGAGAATGGCGCCTATGCGATTGAAATCTGTCATGACAGCATGAATGTGGCAGTGTCTGCAGAAATTACAAAATCCGGTGAAAAATATCTTGTACCATTGGGCTATGACTGTGGTTTTTATGAAATGTTCCAGTATCCTGAAGTGAAGAAAATGTTCTATGAATTCCTCGTAGAGCAGGGGCTTGTGACCGCGGATCAGGTGAATGATAATCTTGAAAAAGGTATTATTTGGAGTTTCTGGGCAGTCAGATCTTATCTGGATATGAATAGTAATGGCTTGATCAGCTTTGAGGCATACAACAGATTCATAGACAGGGCCAATGAAGTCATCAAAAAGATGAAAGCAAAATAACAGGCAGGCACTGCCATCAGACTTTGTATAGGATTTGGAGTCGGAAAACTGAATGGAGTAAATAGATATGGCAGTAAAATTATACCATGGAGATATTGTGTATACGCCATCTGCAGATGCGTTGGCAGTTTATGAAAACAGCTATATTGCAGTGGATAGTGGAAAAGTCGAGGGGATTTATCCGGTAATTCCGGAGAAATATAAGCATGCAGAATGTATAGATTATGGACGTCAGATGATTATTCCGGCCTTTTCGGATCTGCATGTGCATGGTTCACAGTATGTGCAGCGTGGAATAGGCATGGATTGTCTTCTTTCCAATTGGCTGAATCATTACACATTTCCGCAGGAAGCCGGATTTAAAGATCTGTCTTATGCAAAGAAGTGTTATGATGCTTTTGTGGATGATATGATTTGTCACGGAACATTTCATGCCAATGTTTTTGGAACCATCCATCGTGAGGCAACAGACTATTTGTTCAGGAAAATGGAAGAAAAGGGCATGTATGGTTTTGTAGGAAAAGTCAATATGGATTGTAATTCTCCGGAGTTTCTCATTGAGACAACAGAAGATTCACTGAGAGAAACAGAAATCTATCTGGACAGTCATACAGGCAGCGGGAAAGTCAAACCGATCCTTGCACCGCGTTTTGCACCGACCTGCAGTGAAAAACTGATGACAGGTCTTGGCAAGCTTGCAGCGAAATACCATTGCGGTGTGCATACACATCTGGTGGAATCAATCTGGGAAGCAGAGGAAGCATTAAGATGTTTCCCTGGATATCATTCAGATGCAGAGATTTATGAGCGTGCAGGTCTGATGGACCATGGCCCTTCAATTTTTGCACACGTTATTTTCCCGACAGAAGAAGACAAGCGCATCATGAAAAAGCACGGCAGTTTTTCAGTTCACTGCCCGGACGCAACGACCAATATTATTGCGGGCATTATGCCGCTGGCGGCTATGCATGATGAAGAACTGAAGATTGCTATTGGTTCAGATGTGGCCGGAGGGCATAGCATTGCCATATACAAGCAGATTGCGCGTGCCGTTCAGCTCTCAAAATTAAAGGAATTTTATGAGCCGGATCAGAGTCAGACAATTACGCTTACACAGGCTTTTTATCATGCAACAAAAGAAGCAGGAAGCGTCTTTGGAAAAGTCGGATCCTTTGAAAAGGGATATCAGTTTAATGCTCTGGTTATTGATACTATGGAAGATTCATGGGTACCGCTTACGGCAGAAGAGCGTCTGGAGCGATTCTGTTATATAGGGGATGACCGGAACATCAGAGCAAGATTTATAGACGGGAAAGAGATTCATTTTGAAAACTAATTAAAACCAAATAGGTAAAAAAACATGGAAAAACACAGCATTTTAAGTTGAGTGGTAAGGGATATCGGCTTAAATGCTGTGTTTTTTTATTTAAGAAAGAAAATCAGAAAGTTTAATCTGATAATCCATGCGCTGACTGGATGGGGATACAATTTCGATGATCCAGTCGGGAGCTCCATTGCAGACATATTCAGTAAGTTTATCCGCATCACAAATAACAGAAATATCGGGTTCAAGGTAATTGTGGTCATTCCTGTTCAAAAAAACAGCAAAAGGTGCGGGATAAACCTCACAGGAAACCTTGTTGTTTCCCGTCAGGAAGTTCGTAGATATCTTTTGTTGTATAGGTATTTCCCTTTGCCAGTGGCATGACAGTGACCTTCTTTTAAAAGATATGGTGATGTATTAATAATATTATATATGATTTGAGTATATTCATGAATATTTAATGCAGTTAGAACAACAAACAAATTATATATTATCATTTGATGACAATTTGGAAATTCCTGCATTGTTAAAAGCGGTAGGGATTAAGCATGAGGAAATGGAAGATGATTTTTTCGAAAGAATAATACGATATGTAAAAATTGCAGTTGAAGTTTTATCAACAAAGGTATTTGTTTTCGTAAATATCAGGAGCTATTTGACAGATGAACAGATACAGGAATTGATTAAGAAAATTAGATATCAGGAGGCGAAAATTCTGTTTATGGAAAGTCAAGAAAGGGCTTGCCTGGAAGGAGGAATGCGGTATATTATAGATAGAGATGGTTGTGAAATCTATTAAAATCACACAGCTTGGGTACCTTGTTTTATGCAGGTGATAGCATTTCATTTTTGAATTTGAGGTTTGAGAATGATGTAATGGCATTAAAACAGGTTATTCCCTGTCGGTTGTGATAGGGAATTTTAGTATATAAGGAGAGAATAACTAGGAGGCAGAATGGCAGTACCAAAGTATTATGAAATGTATCATTCTTTTCTTCAGAGTTTATCGGATGGCGAAGAGCATCCGTATTCAGATGTCAAAAAGAAAGTAATAGAAGATTTTAAGCTGACAGATATAGAACTGGCAGAGCTGCTACCAAGTGGAAAACAGCCTGTGTTCAGCAATCGCATTGGATGGTGCAGAACGTATCTGAAAAAGGCGGGGTTGATAGAAAGTCCGACAAAAGCGCATTTTATGATTACAAAATCAGGAAGAGAAGTATTGAAATCAGGGAAAAAAATTACCAATGAGGTTCTTAGAGAATTTCCTTCTTTTGTAAAGTTTATTGACGGTGATACCGAGAAAGTTAAAGATACTGCAGAAGAAAAGGATTCTTTAAACAATGATGAGACACCGCAGGAGACTTTGGAGCGGGTGTATGGAGAATTAAATAATGTCTTAAAAGATGAACTTTTAACTCGGATTCACGAAAAATCGCCGGATTTCTTTGAAAAAATGGTGGTTGAGCTGATGGAAAAGATGGGATACGGCCGTGGTCAGATTACCCAGAAAAGCAGAGATGAGGGAATAGATGGCATGGTGTATCAGGATAAATTGGGTTTTGATGTCATCTATATTCAGGCAAAGCGATATGATTTGGAAAAAACGGTTGGACGTCCGGAACTTCAGAAGTTTGGAGGCGCCATACCGGAGAAGAATGCTAAGGGCTTATTTGTGACAACCGGCAGATTTTCTCCGGATGCACAGAAGTATGCCAATGACCGGCATATTATTCTTATTGACGGACAGCATCTGGCAGAGCTAATGATTGAACATGATTTTGGTGTCAGCACAGAGTATACCTATCGGATCAAACGAATCGATATGGATGTTTTTGAAGAGGAAGACTGAACATTTATAGTATAAAAGATAGTATAGACGAAAGGACTTTTATGAACATACAGATTTTCGGCACATCAAAGTGCTTTGATTCAAAGAAGGCCATGCGTTATTTCAAGGAGCGCGGCATTAAGTATCAGTGGATTGATATGAAGGAAAAGGGGCTCAGCAAAGGGGAGTATACAAAGGTGAAACAGGCGGTAGGCGGTCTGGATGCTATGCTGAATCCGAAGTGCAAGGACCAGGACATACTGGCGCTGATCAAGTATATTGCAGATGAAGACAAGGATGAAAAGGTGTTGGAGAATCAGCAGGTATTAAAGACACCGATTGTCCGAAACGGTGCGCTGGCAACGGTGGGTTATCAGCCGGATGTATGGAAAGGCTGGAAGTAGGACAAGATGGAACCGTATTATTATCAACAGATGAACAAGCAGAGACAGGCAGTCTATCATGCCATTTTGCAGGGAATCACAGCCCTGGCGGATGAGTTTCAGATTCCTGCAATAGAGGGGGCGGAGCTCTATGATGTATTTTTTCAGTTGCGGCTGGATCATCCGGAGATTTTTTGGGCTACAGGATTCAAGTACAAATATTTCAAAGATTCACCGAATTATATTTTTATCCCGGAGTATATTTTTGAGAAGAACAAAATCCGTGAACATCAAAGAGCTTTAAAGGCCAGAGTGGACAAGTTGATACGGCCGGCGAAGCATTTGTCGGACATAGAGAAGGAAAAATATATCCATGATTTTGTTTGTGAGAATGTCCATTATGATAAATTGAAAAAGGCTTATTCCCATGAGATAATCGGGCCTCTTGGACAGGGGGTCGGGGTCTGCGAGGGCATTGCCAAGTCAGTGAAAATTCTGTGTGATGCACTGAATCTCTGGTGCATCATAGCCATTTGCGGAAATAATCCTGAAAAAGGTATTAAGTACAGACATACCTGGAATATTATCCGGCTGGATGGAAAGTATTATCATCTGGATGCCACATTTGACAACAGTCTCGGGCGCAGTGGAAGCGGTGCACCGGAGATTCGTTATGATTATTTCAATTTGGACGATAAAGCTGTATTCAGGGATCATGAGCCGTTGATTGCGCCGGCACCTGCATGTACTGACAACAGCCGTTTTTATTACAAGGAGAAGAAGCTATCTTTTACAAAGACAGAGGAGGTATATAAGCGTTTTCTTCAGGCGGCCAAAAAAGGAAAAACATTGACCTTTCACTGGAGGGGCGGTTATCTGACCCGGGAAGTACTGGAGGAATTGTTAGATTTGATGCAGCAGGCCGGTGCAGTAAAGAATAAAACGGCTGTTGTTAGTTTGAATTGGGCCCAGGCAGTGCTGCGGCTGCATTATGTGGAGAGTGCGGAGGCAGGCGATGAGAATGCAGAAGCAGCGAATGGTGCAATCGGAAAGGGAACGCATAAGGCAAAAATTGACGTGACCATGGAAGACGCCAATGAAGGCGAGCAGATTGAGACGGATTAATTGTGTAATATATATAACAGCATAAATGATTATCAGCCCCGGAACGACAATGTTTCGGGACTTTTTGTATGCAGAAAAGGTATTTCGACTTGTGGATTGGGTGTTGTGTCGATGATTGTCGATGATTGGAAAATGTTGCAGGAAACATAAATTTGACAAAAGAGTAATAATATGATATATTATCCGTAATGTTTTTGTAATAAATGAAATATTTTAGTAAAAAACAGATTCCACTACAAGTCAATATGAGAATGTAAGACGACGTTTTTACAGGAGGTTTATATCCATGATTAGAAGAAAACTTGCATTACTTGGCACTACTGTTGCAATTTCATTGCTGCTTACAGTACCGGCATTTGCAGCAGATACCAAAGATACAGACACTGCACAGAACGCCCAGAATACACAAAGCATACAGGAAGAGAAGGCAGAAGAGAAGACAGAAGAGAATACGGGTTATGTAACATGTTCTGTTCTCAATGTGCGCAGAGCCAGCTCTGATAAATCAGATAAAGTCGGAACACTGAAGAGGGGTGAAGAAGTCAAGATTCTGAGAGATGAGGAGAATGGCTGGTATGCAATTGATTTTGAAGGTCACATCCGATATGTTCACGGTGATTATATTACAACAGATCAGGACGAGGTGAATGGTTATACAGCCAGCAGCTGGGATGGGCCTGTTCTGACTGCTTCGGCAGGTACGATTAACGGACCGAGCGGCAAGGAGACCTATTACAATCTGAATATGTCTGGGGTTGTCAGCATTATGAGAAGTCTTGGCAATACAGATGAGTACTGGGTCAGAGACGACGGTGCCAAGATGCTTGGCAATTATGTAATGGTTGCTGCCAATCTGAATGTCCATCCGAGAGGCTCAATTGTAGAGACGAGTCTTGGACTTGGTATTGTCTGTGATACAGGTGGCTTTGCATCCGGCAATTCCACACAGCTGGATATTGCAGTTAATTGGTAATTATATATAAAGAATGATGATTTTAGTCCGGGATGGAATAGATACATTTATCTATTCCATCCTTTTTTTGATTATGCTATACTATATTGAGCGTCAATAAAGTGGGGGGCGGTATCCATCATTTGACCTCTCAAAACGGCAAGTGATGCATGATATATATGAAAACGCGGTAAGCGTTGGAAATTGTCATTAATTATGGAGGAAATGAAGAAATGGCGAAAGACCATAAACAGGGGAAAAGGGGTCTGAATATTATCATTGTAGGCTGCGGCAAAGTTGGTGCCTCCCTGACGGAACAGTTATATAAGGAAGGACATGATATTACACTGGTGGACAGAAGTTCGGATCGTCTTCAGGCATTGACAGATATGTATGATGTTATGGGAATTGTAGGAAATGGTGCCAGTTATAAGATTCAGAGAGAAGCAGGTATTGACAATGCAGATCTGATGATCGCTGTCACAGATTCTGATGAGCTGAATCTACTTTGCTGCACGGTAGCAAAGCGTGTGGGTGATTGTGCAGCCATTGCCCGTGTCCGTACACCGGATTACAGCGATGATGTTTCTTATTTGAAGGAGAAGCTGGGGCTGGCAATGATCATCAATCCGGAGATGGAAGCAGCCAATGAGATTACGCATGTACTCAGCTTGCCGGCAGCATTAGGTGTCAACTCATTTGCCCATGGACAGGCACAGATGATCCGTTTTAAGATTCCGGAGAATAACAGACTGGATGGCCAGAAGGTTATGGCCATGGCCAGAAATATTTCGGGTGATGTGCTTGTATGTGCTGTAGAACGAGAGAAACAGGTATTTATTCCGGATGGTAATTTTGAACTGCATCAGGGAGATGTTGTCTCTTTTATCGCTGCATCCAAAGCGGCAAAGGAGTTTTTTGAGCGTATTGGAATGCCGAACAAACCGGTGCATAATACGATGATCATCGGAGGCGGTAAGGCAGCTTATTATCTTGGCAAGATGCTGCTGGACATGGGAATTGAAGTTAAGATCATAGAGATGGACAGAAAGCGGTGCAGGGAGTTGAGTGTTTTGCTGCCTCAGGCAACGATCATCAATGGCGATGGTACAGATGAAGAACTGCTGAAGGAAGAAGAAATTGCTTATGTGGATTCACTTGTTCCACTGACAGGTATTGATGAGGAGAATGTGCTGCTGGCGCTCCATGCAAGGGAAGTTTCTGATGCCAAGGTCATTACCAAGGTGAACAGAAATGCTTTCCATAATCTTATCGACAAACTGGATCTTGGCAGTGTTATTTATCCGAAGTATATTACGGCGGAGGCGATTGTTGCCTATGTTCGTGCAAAACAGGCATCCATGGATAGCAGCAATGTGGAGACGATTTACCATATGTTTGATTCAAGGGCAGAAGCCATCGAATTTAATGTCAGTGCCAGTTCAAGAGTGACGGATGTGCCATTGAAAGACCTGAACACAAAAGATAATCTGCTGATCGCCTGTATTAATCGATACGGCAAAATCATTATTCCAGGTGGTATGGATTGTATTCAGGCTGGGGATACAGTTGTCATCGTAACAACACATACCGGTTTCCAGAATATTGAAGATATTTTGCGGTAGTGGAGGTGCCAGATGAACGGAGGAATGATCAGATTTATTCTGGGCAGTGTATTGAAAGTGGAATCGGTACTTCTTTTATTTCCTTGCATTGTCGCAGTTTTTTATAGAGAATCCGCAGGTTACACAACAACAGGCGCCAGCATTTTGTCGGATGTCGAATGTCTGTCACAGAGCATTCTTTTTTGGCGGAGTTTCAGTCACTGGATTGGCGGTATGGGCGTGCTTGTTTTCCTTTTGGCGATTATCCCGCTGAGCGGCGGTTCACATATGAACCTGATGCGAGCGGAGAGCCCGGGGCCATCTGTGGGCAAGCTGGTGCCAAAGGTACGTGCGACAGCGCGTATTCTCTATTTAATTTATTTCGGCATGACCATTGTCGAGCTGATTTTCCTGCTTATTGGCAAAATGCCGTTTCTTGAAGCCATGATGATCACTTTTGGTACAGCAGGCACCGGTGGATTTGGTGTGCGAAATACAAGCATTGGCGGTTATTCAGCTTATATTCAGTGGGTTGTTGCCATTTTTATGATTTTATTCGGTGTCAACTTTAATGCCTATTACTTTTTATTGATGAAGCGCTTTAAGCAGGCCTTTGACATGGAAGAGGTCAAAGGTTATTTCCTGATCATTGCAGCAGCCAGTGCATTGATCTTTATCAATATCTATGACAAGACAATGACAGCTGCCGATACGATCCGCCATGTGGTTTTCCAGGTTGGATCCCTGATGACATCTACCGGTTATTCTACGGTGGATTTTGATCTGTGGCCAAGTGCGTCGAAGGTGGTATTGATCATCATCATGTTTATTGGTGCCTGTGCAGGAAGTACCGGAGGCGGTATTAAGGTTTCGCGTGTTATTATGATGCTGAAGAGCGTGAAACGTGAATTAAATGCTTACCTCCATCCGAAGAGCGTTCGTACGATTAAGATGGAGGGCAAGGCACTGGATCAGGGAGCCATCAGTTCCGTAGCTGTTTACTGTATTACATTTACCCTGATATTTGCGGTATCTTTCCTTCTTGTGGCCTTGGAAGGAAGAGATCTGACCACGAATTTTACAGCCGTTTTGACAACGATGAACAATATGGGACCGGGGCTGGCAGATGTTGGCCCATCCAAGAACTTTGGCGGACTTTCAATATTGTCGAAATATGTCCTGATGTTTGATATGCTGGCGGGACGTCTGGAACTGTTCCCAATGCTCGTTTTATTCCATCCTGTATTATGGAAGGAAACATGGGAAGGCGGCAAACGAAGAAGACGTCTGAAAAGAAAAAAAGTCTCTTGAGAATTAAAATATAACTGTGTGACAATGGCAGATAGTTGCCGGAAAGGCGGTTGATGATTGATGAAAGAACGATTACTGCGTGAATTTGCAGAACGGTTTGGAAATGCGGAAGGTGCACAGGTTTACTTTGCACCCGGACGTGTGAATTTGATCGGTGAACATACAGATTACAATGGCGGCCATGTATTTCCATGTGCACTGGATATTGGCACGTATGCGGTGGTTAGAAAACGTCAGGATAAGCGTTTGTTTTTTTATTCAATGAATTATCCTGAAGCGGGCATTATCAACAGTTCACTGACCGGTCAGCTGGAACATGATGATGAGGATGGATGGGCCAATTATCCGAAGGGTGTGATATGGGCCTTTGAAGAAAAAGGTATGCAGCCGGCCTGGGGTTTTGAAATGATGGTTTACGGCAACCTGCCCAGCGGAGCAGGGCTGTCATCTTCTGCTTCCCTTGAGGTCTTGACAGGATGGGCACTTAGAGATATATTTGAATTTGAAGTATCCGATCAGGAGATAGCACTGATCAGTCAGCATGCGGAGAATACATTTAA
>NZ_JBBMEK010000051.1:0-16238 GCF_040096555.1 Coprococcus intestinihominis
CCCGGAAGCTTCCTATCTCTCCTTTGAAGAGATCTTTGAGCAGGCACTTCAGAACAGTCATCAGCTTCTTGAGAACCTGGACAGCTGCCTTGCATGGGGCATGGACCGTGAAGAACTCATCAACAGCATTATTCATCTCATTCCCTATCCATCGATATAAAAAAAGCTCTTTGAGGTTTTATCTGAACCCCAAAGAGCTTAAATATATTTAATACATGACCATCAGACGGCTGATCAGGAACTGATACTCGTCGATGGTCTTTTTCATTGCCAATGCCTCGTCAATGTCAAAGTCCGTGAACTGACCGGCTTTATAGGCAATGACTCTGTTGGTCGCACCGCCGGACAACAGGTCAACGGCATAAGCACCCATTGTGGATGCGTATACCCTGTCTTTAGCTGTCGGCGAGCCGCCTCTCTGAATATGACCAAGAATCGTGGCTCTTGTCTCAATACCTGTGGCCGTTTCTATACGTTTGGCCAGTCGATTCGAATCCCCGATACCTTCCGCATTGATGACAACATGATGTTTCTTGCCTTTCAAACGGTTTGAGAGGATCGTCTCGATCAGATCCTGCTCATCGAACTGTTCCTTTTCAGGTATCAGAATGCCGTCCGCACCGTTGGCAATTTCGCACCAAAGGGCAATATAACCTGCATTTCTGCCCATAACTTCAATGATGCTGCAGCGCTCATGGGACATGGATGTATCTTTGATCTTGTCAATGGCTTCCACAGCCGTATTGACCGCCGTATCAAAACCGATGGTATAATCCGTACATGCAATATCCAGATCGATGGTTCCGGGGATACCAATGGTATTGATGCCCAGAGCTGACAGCTTCTGCGCTCCTCTGAAGGAGCCGTCACCGCCAATGACGATCAGTCCGTCAATGCCATGCTTCTTAAGGATCTCTGCCGCTTTCTGCTGTCCTTCCTCAGTCATAAATTCTTTGCATCTGGCAGTATACAGAATTGTACCGCCGCGTCGCATAATTTCTGAAACGCTCTGCTTGTCCATATCAATGATCTCTTCATTCAAAAGGCCGGCATAACCGCGCATGATACCTTTCACATTCAGGCCGCTGGCGATAGCTGTACGCACGATCGCACGAATAGCCGCATTCATCCCCGGTGCATCTCCGCCGCTGGTCAAAACGCCAATTGTATTAATCTCACCCATTTGATATCTCCTCCTTTATTCTCCCTGCTCCATCCCCTTACAGCGACTGCACAGGGCACTCTGTCTGTCCATATGACTTTTTAAAGTTAATCCATATAGCTATAGTAGACTTTTCCATTCTGCTCAAAAAGCTTTTCTGCTGCTGTCTGTGTCATGGAATATACTTCTCCCTTTGCAGGATCCGCAATCCAGACATAATCATTATCATAAGCCGTGATCAGACCGTAATTGTTGTTTGAAAGTTTGACAGCCACAACACGGTCGCGATAAACAAAATGAAGCACATCATCCAGCTTCAGGCCGCTCAGATCAATCGTCTCCGCCGGAAGTACCGCTGTCATCGCCGCAAATAACGGCTCTGCATCATCGATCGTGCCATTTAATTCCCAACCTTCGTAATCTGCAATCGTCTTGATCAAAATGCTGTTCATGCTCTGTGTATTGCTGGTCTTGTCAATACTGTCAATATTCAGATCCCAGATATAAGCTCTTCCGGCTTTCTGCCAGATCACCTGCTTGTGGCTGGTCATAATCGTGCCGGCGTAGGTCGTACCGAAATCCACAGCCTCCTGGATCGTCGCAAATGCCGCATCCATGCGTCCCTTTGTATAAACATAATACTGCATTTCCACCTGATCCGTATCTTCGTATTTCCTTGAAATATCATAACCCGGATCCAGGTAACGGGCACTCTGTGAAATCGGCACAAAACTGTCGGATGTATTCAGATGCAGCCAGTTCTGCTGTCCTCTGATACTGTCCTTTTGTTTATCCACATAAATTTTCTGGTCATCATTTTCGATATTACGGATGATATAATCTTCACCAGCATCCTGATAATCCGTATAATTGCCGTTCTTTACAGCCTTGGCCAGCTTCATGGATATATTGCCGTCACTGATGGTCAGCCGCATCACATAGTCACCGCTCTTCTGATACGTCTTGACCTCATTATAATTCTCATCCATAATGTGCACTTCGCTGATCGGTGTGCGAATGACACCGGAGGAATCCTCTGTCAACATCTGTGGATCGATCAGACCATAGATCAGATCCTTTCCCGCATAGCCAAGAGGCACAATCCGCCAGTCGCCGCCTTCAATGGTTCTTTCCTTTCCGGAATTCAGATCAACGATCTTCAGCCGTTCTCCGGCATTTTCATCACCGCCGTCACACATAACAAAAATGCCGTCTCCCGATGCTGTACAATTGCTGCTGTTGAGGTCTTTGTAGGCCACATCCATTTTGCCCATATTGACATCGATGGCATAAACTGTATCTTCCAGCAAAAGATACAGTGTGCCGTCATCATTCATATAAGCCAGTTCCTCCAGGCCTGACCGCATCTGCTCAAAACCTTTATTAAAAGGAATAAAAACAAGATCTTCCAGAAGAACATCTTCATGGCTGAAATGATAAACCATCACGCCTTCCCGGCCTTCGTAATTACCGGAATGCATATAACCATACACAATAAAATACAAATCTCCGGTTTCAGGATCCGCATGAACAACCTTTATGCCGGCTTCATCCTGTCGTCCGCAATTGTGATTGTCATCCTCCTCCGTATAAACCTTGGTCATAATACGGTTGGTATTGTCATAAAGCCACAGCTGCTGATCGCCTGTTACCCAGGTATACTGCTGCTGGTCTGTTCCATAGGAGGCATAGTCGATATCTGAAGCGTCTCCGATACCAAGCCTGAGTGCTCCTGAAGAAACAGTTATATCTGCCAGTCCGATATTCTCTGCCATCCGCCGTTCAAAATCCAGAAGATAGACCTTTGAATCTGTCCATCGCAGCCTGTAATACTCATTGACATTATAAAATGTATTAATATCTCCGGCTGAAGATTCTATCGTATAGGACAAGGTAAAAGCCGCCGTCTCCGTATTAATCTCCTTCAGACGAATAGCGATCTCGCTTGTTCGGTATGGCGCCATACTTCCCCATGTCACCGTATCCGATGATGAATACAGCGTCACCAGACTCTTGTCTGAACTCGAGGAAGAGGATGTTGATTCAAGATAACTGCTCAAAGCATCTGCACTGTCCTTATTGAACGTCGTTTCATTGAAATCCAGGACAAACTTGAGTTTCTCAGCTACCTTCAAATCCGATCCGTAACGGACTCTTGTATAATAATGATAAACCTGATCCTGATCGTTTTTCAGCATCAGATGCAGACAATACTCCCTGTTGGAATACAGTGTGTTTTTGAATTGGAGCTGCATCTGAACCATAGCATTGACCTTTTCCATGTCGATACAGTCTCCGCTTTCGATCAGATCTGTATACTGATCATTGTACAGCTCAAAACTGACAGAGGAAATGTTGTGTCCATAGGTATCCATACTCAGATTGATGGTCTTGCTCTCACCTACAGGTGTTAGCGTATCTCTGTAGTAACCGCCGTCTACCGGCTCTGTATACCCATGCATTTCATTCATGAGTTCACCGCCGGTACGCACATACAAAAGCGGCAGATCCGCGCTTGAACGCTGCTGCTCACCGCTGACCTTCCCCTGATTAAGCACAAAGCTGCTGACACAGACTGCTGCAATAAAAGCGGTAAGATAGGCCAGGAGCGTCAATAGTATCTTCTTAGTTCTGCTCATACGCCATCTCCCCTTCCATCTCTTTAAAAAGTTTCTCCAGGGTCAACTCTGCACCAAAGAAATCTCTGCACTTCTGATAATTCTCCATCTGCTGCTTTCTGGCCGCCTTCGGCAAAAGTCCCTTGGACTTCACCCCACGGATCAGAATGTTCTTCGGTGTATTTTCCATATCGATAAATTCAAGAAGCTGCGTCTTATAGCCTTTCATTTCCAACAGCTGTCCACGCATGGCATCTGTCATCAGGGCAGCTGTCCGCTCTTTGATGAGCCCGTACTGAAAAGCCCCGGACAAAGTTTCACACTGCATCTTTCGGTTCAGTTCGTGCTGACAGCACGGCACGGATAAAATCACCGATGCATGCCATTTAACAGCCTTATATAAGGCATAATCGGTTGCAGTATCACAGGCATGAAGCGTCACAACCATATCCACTTCATCTGTGCCGTTATAATCCGCAATATCTCCGCATAAAAACTGAAGCCCATCATAACCATACCGGTCGGCCAATGCCTGACAGTCTTCGATAACCTTCTGCTTCAGATCCAGTCCCGTGATCCGGATGTCATAATGCTTCAGCACCTTCAGGTAATAATACATGGCAAATGTCAGGTAAGACTTGCCGCATCCGAAATCAATGATATGCACGGTTCTGTCGGTTGGCAGTTCCGGCAGAATATCTTCAATAAACTCCAGGAAGCGATTAATCTGTCGATACTTATCATAACGTGTACGGATAATCTTCCCGCTTTCTGTCATAACGCCCAGATCAATCATAAAAGGCACTGCCGTTCCTTCTTCGATGATATATTGCTTCTTGCGATTATGCTCCAGATTCTGTGTCTCAATGCAGGCTGCTTTTTTGCTCTTTACTGTTGCCTTGCCCTTCTTGCTGACAAGCACCGTCACCATTTCATCCTGCATCCGGATCTGCGCCTGTCGGAAATCATGCAGTATCCATCCAGACAATGTCTCCAAAGCATCCTCCGCCGTCATATTCTCATGAAAAACCTGCTTGTCCGTATATCTGGATACCTGAAAATACAGACTATCCCGGATCATAACAGGCCGTACCTTTATCTTTATAAAGTCACCGCCGCCTCTTGCACCGCTAATGACCATATCTACCAGAAGCGATGTCAGCACACGCTTCAATAATTCTTCTATCTGATTCATCTAAACACCTTATCTATGTTTTATAAGAAACGCCGGAGTTCCTCAGAGCGCCGGCGCAATGATTATTATTCAATTCTATAGTTTAACATAACATTTTCTGTCTGTAAATTGCGGTAAACCATTTTTATAACGATTCACAGGTATTTTTCAATAATTTCTGCGATTCATCTGCTGATAACGCCATCTCCTGTGATGCATCTCACCAAGCAGCATGATCTGTATCATTTCTTCCATGCAGCTATCCCAGGTCTGATCCCCCTTTCTGTCTGATACAGCCGTATCTTCAGGCATCGTTATAAGCGCCGGGTCATTTTCCTGAATGACCGCAATAATCTCTTTGACAACCTGCTCCACCGCGATCCGGTCCGGGTAATTGTCAAACATCATGCTGTTCTCATATTCCAGCCGGTCGGCCGCATCCTCAATATAATACACCAGTTTACGGGCCGTATTCGGGTAAAGCTGTTGCATATACAGCCAGTCTTCTTCCATCTGCCCCGGCTCCGGCATATCAGTCATGTACAGATCATCCGCTTCCTGTTCTTCCTCCTGCGCACATGACTGAGACTGAAGTCTGTGATTTTGTCCCGCAGTTCCCCATGATCCCCTGTAAGGCGGTCGGCCAGGCCCCTGCGGCGGCGGTCCCCATGGTCCCTGATGAGGCGGTCGGCCAGCCCCCGGTGGCGGCGGTCCCCATGGTCTCTGATAAGGCGGTCGGCCAGCCCCCGGCGGTGGCGGTCCCCATGGTCCCTGATAAGGCGGTCGGCCAGCCCCCGGCGGTGGCGATCCCCACGGATCCCTGTACGGCGGTCGCCCGCCGCATGGCGGACAATTTCGTTGATAGTTGTATGCCATCTGTTTTTCCCCCTGCTGATAGGCTTCTGATTATAGACTATGCATTTATTCGTTTATCGTGTATAATAGGTGCAGGAATTTGAATTTGGAGGTAATATAGAATGAATGTTCAGGAAATAAAAAAAACACCGCGTCCACGCTACTGCGGTATCCTTGTTCACCCGACTTCTTTCCCGAGCCCTTATGGAATCGGTGATCTCGGTGATGGTGCCTATGCTTTTATCGACTTTTTATATGACGCCGGACAGACCCTCTGGCAGTGTCTGCCCCTTGGTCCGACAGGTTTCGGCGATTCACCCTATCAGGCTTTTTCAGCTTTTGCCGGTCAACCGCTGCTCATCAGCCCGGATCTGCTGCTGAAGGACGGTCTTCTTGAGAAGGATGACCTGGCCGATGTACCGGATTTCAACGATTATTCTGTTGAATACGGCAATGTGATCACTTATAAGGCTGCTCTGCTCCGCAAAGCCTGTGCACATTTTACTGCATCGGAGGACAAAGCCCTGCATAAAGCTTTCAACCACTTCTGCCGAACCGAGAAGGATTGGCTGGAAGACTATGCTCTGTTTATGTCTCTCAAAGATCTGCATCAGGGACGTTCCTGGCATGAATGGTCGCCTCAGTATCAGGTTCTGGATACCAGGACCCGGAAGGCCGCACTGACCGAACTGGCCGACAGCATCACTTACTATCAGTTTATTCAGTTTATTTTCTTCAAACAGTGGCATGAACTGAAACTTTATGCCAACAAGAAGGGGATCTCCGTCATTGGTGATATTCCAATCTTTGTTTCACCGGATAGTGCCGATGTCTGGGCGAACCAGTCTCTGTTCAAGCTTGACAGCAAAGGCTTCCCGACAGCCGTTGCCGGTGTACCGCCGGATTATTTTTCAAAAACCGGTCAGCTGTGGGGCAATCCGCTCTACAATTGGACAGAACACAAGAAAACCGGATATGCATGGTGGATCTCCCGTATCCGTCAACAGCTGCAGCTTGTGGACTATCTGCGTATTGATCATTTCCGCGGTTTTGAATCTTACTGGTCCGTACCGTACGGCGACGAAACAGCTATCAACGGCAAATGGATCAAGGGCCCGGGAGCTTCTCTTTTCCGTGCAATCGAGAAGGAACTCGGCAAAGACCTGCCGATTTTTGCAGAAGATCTCGGTGTGATCACCCCGCAGGTTGAGAAGCTCCGTGATACCTTCCATTTCCCGGGTATGAAGGTGCTTCAGTTTGCCTTCAATGACACCGCAGAAAACGATTTTCTGCCTTATCTCTACCCTGAAAACTGCATCTGCTACACAGGTACCCATGACAATGATACAACGGTTGGCTGGTATCTTGAACTGGATGAGAAATACCGTGACAAGGTCCGCCGCTATATGAACTGTGACGGCAGCAACATCCACTGGGATTTCATCCGTACAGCCCTTGGCTCCACTGCCCGCTACGCGATTTTCCCACTTCAGGATCTCTTCGGTTTCGGAAGTGACTGCCGTATGAATACACCGGGTGCTGCTGCAGGCAACTGGGCATGGCGCTACACATCAGACAGACTCTCACCGGAACTGGCAGAAGCACTGAAGACCATCAGCGAAGTTTACGGCCGTGACCGCGCACGTATGGAGGTCCACGCATGATTCGTACAATCCTTGTCCTTTTGTTCCTGCTCTGCTTCTTCATTATCAGCATCCCGCTGTACCTGATTGAAGCCATCATCGGACATTTCGACATCCATAAGAAAGAACGCAGTTCTTTTGTCATTGTCACAACGGCACTGAAGATCATTATCTGGCTCTCCGGTATTCATCTGATTGTTAAAGGTCAGGAAAAAGTCCCAAAGGATCAGGCGGTCCTCTATGTTTCCAATCATCGAAGCTATTTCGATATCGTAACATTGTACCCCCTGACCAACAATACCACCGGTTTTGTGGCCAAGAAAGAGCTGGAACGGATTCCTTTTATCCGACGCTGGATGCGCTATATGAACTGTCAGTTCCTTGACCGTGAGAATATCAAAGAAGGGTTAAAGACGATCCTCAACTGTATTGCCACCGTCAAAGGCGGCTGTTCCGTCTGCATTTTCCCGGAAGGTACACGTACCCCGGGGGATGACATGCTGGAATTTAAGGAAGGCAGCTTCAAGATTGCCGAGAAATCCGGCTGTCTGATCATCCCGGTAGCCATTACCAATACGGAAAATGTTTTTGAGAACCATATTCCTTTTATCAAGGCTTCCACTGTTATCATTGAATTCGGTGACCCGATCGATCTCAATGCCATGCCGAAGGAGGAACGCCGACATATCGGCAGTCAGGTTCAGGGCATCATCGGCGGTATGCTGAAAGAAAACAGCCTTGCCAATGTCGAATCCTGACAATAACTTATTTTTTTCTCAAAAAACTATTTCTTTTTTGGCGAAAAAATGCTACACTTAAATTCGATTGATTTGAAATGTATTAAAGGAGGAAGTAACGTGACAATAGCACCTATTGCAGCCCTTGGCACCGCATGGATCGTCACTCTGGTTATTCTTGCCATTCTGATTATCGCACTTGTAATTGTTGGTGTATGGGGAAACAAGCAGCAGAAGAAATCAGCAGATGCCCAGCAGCAGCTTCAGGACGCTGCCCAGCCAATGACATTACTGGTTATTGATAAAAAGCGCATGAAGATCAGTGAGGCCAATCTTCCGAAGGTTGTCATCGACAACGTACCGAAGATGATGCGCCGTTCCAAGGTCCCGATTGTTAAAGCTAAGGTCGGTCCGCGTATCATGACATTCATGTGTGATGAGAAGGTTTTTGATATGATTCCTGTGAAACAGGAGATCAGAGCCATGGTTGGCGGTATCTACATTCTCAGTGTGAAGAGCTTAAGAGGCCCTGCACTGGTAACACCACCGAAGAAGACTTTCTGGCAGAAAGTCAAAGGTAAATTCAGCAAAGCCGAATAAAAAAACTGTCGGATTTTTCGAAATCCGACAGTTTTTTTATGTCAGACGCTTCGCAACTCAATACCTCTGAACCGCGCGCATTTTTACATAAAGAAATCCTCTTTTGGAGTAAATACGGCCGGATCGTCTTTAAGCTTTTCAGCCAATTCCAACAGTTTTTCTTTGTTGTTCATCCTCTGGTCATCGATGACAGCCTCTGTCAGTTTGTCCAGTACTGCTCCAAGCAACGGCCCCGGTTCGATGCCGGCCCTGATCAGGTCCAATCCACCGATGGCTAACTGACGCACGGTAAAGCACTGTCCTTCCGCGATCACTTTGTGATATGTTTTCTCCTTCTCTGCCAGTAAAGCCAGTTTGCCCGGAATAACTGCCGGATTCTTTGCCTCAATATCTGCATGCTGGACTTTGATGAAATCCTCAAAGATATCCTGTCCGACTCTGTTTAGTGCCCTTCTGACACTGACTTCGGAAGCATCGTATTTCAAGCCATGCCACTTGACAAGTCGTACAACTTTTGTCCGGGTATCGTTGTCGAATTTAAGTCTGCGCATGATTTTCTCTGCATAGGCGGCACTAACCTCCGGATGCTTATAAAAAATCTCACGACCGCCTTCAACCATCTTTTTCACATCCGGCTTGCCAAAATCATGCATCAGCATGGTCAAACGCAGAACCTTGTCCGGCACAATATTCATCATCGCCCGAAGGGTATGTTCTTCCACATCATAGATATGGTTCGGCGTATACTGGCTGACACCCCTGATTCTGTCATATTCCGGCAGAACAACCGCTGTAATGCCAAGATCACAGGCCAGGCGCATGTATTCGGGATGTTCCGACACAAGAATCTTCACCAGTTCCATCTGTATACGCTCCGCGCTGATATTCTCAAGCTGCTGTACCTTCTCTGTAATCGCTTCTTTTGTCGGTCCATCAATTTCAAAACCAAGCTGTGCAGAGAAGCGCACTGCACGCATGATACGCAATGCATCCTCATCAAAGCGTTCCTGAGGCACACCGACACAACGGATGATCTTTCGTTCCAAATCGCCGATACCATCAAAGGCATCCACAATTCCTCTATCCGGATTGTACGCCATGGCATTAATCGTAAAATCGCGACGCTTTAAATCCTCTAAAAGCTGACTGGTAAACTGGACTTCTTTCGGATGACGGCTGTCCTCATACTCTCCGTCAATACGGTACGTCGTAACTTCATAACCTTCTTTGCCTATCATCACTGTCACTGTACCATGCTCAATTCCTGTATCAATGGTATGCGCAAATACGGCCTTTACCTGTTCCGGTCTTGCGGATGTGGTAATATCCCAATCTTTCGGTTCACGACCAAGCAGACTGTCCCTTACGCAGCCTCCTACCACATAGGCTTCATATCCCGCCTCAGATAATCCCTTTAAAATTACTGCGGCATTCTCAGGAATTCTCATCGATAATCTCTCCATAAATTTCTCTCCCTCATCTGATGCATCTAACATTTGCCGTCCTACTTCGCTGCCTGAAGGATTTTCTCTTTGAGCTGTGCATCAAAGAGTCCCTTTCGAATCATCTCGATTTCAAACTTATACGGTGCGTAACTTTTCTTCTTGTTCTCAGCATCCGGAATATACGGTGTCTCCAGTATCTTCGGTATCTGCTCAAAATCCGGACAGTTCACTACCTGCATCAGTGCCTCAAAACCAATCTCTCCAAAACCAAAATTCTCATGACGGTCCTTATGGGCGCCGCATGGATTCTTGCTGTCATTGACATGGAAAACCGCAATCTGATCCTGCCCGATCACCTTGTCAAACTGCGACATCACACCTGAAAAATCATGCACAATATCATAGCCAGCATCATGAACATGACAGGTATCGAAACATACTCTTAACTTATCATTGTATCGAACACCTTCATAAATGGCTGCCAGTTCTTCAAAATTCCGTCCAATCTCACTGCCCTTTCCCGCCATGGTCTCCAGCGCAATATTCACCGGCGTATCGGCCGTCAGCACGGTATTCAGTCCTTCAATGATCCGCCTGATGCCTGCTTCCTCACCGGCCCCCACATGAGCCCCGGGATGCAGGATCAGTACCTTGCTCCCCATGGCAGCCGTCCGCTCAATCTCTTTGGCAAGAAACTCTACCGCCAGTTCATAGGTCTCCGGCTTCACTGTATTGGCCAGATTGATAATATACGGTGCATGGATGACAATCTCATCCATTCCCTTCTCTTTCATCAGGTTCCAGCCCTCCTCCACCCGGAGTTCCTCTATTGCTTTGCGCCTTGTATTCTGCGGTGCACCTGTATAAACCATCAATGTATCCGCCCCGTAAGACAATGCCTCCTTCACAGAACCAAGAAACATCTCCTTGCCGCTCATTCCCACATGTGAACCAATCTTCATCATTTTCCTCCTTGTGCCGCCTGACGATAGACCTTTCCTCTCTGAATGGCAATGTCCCTGTCAGCCAGCAAATCATTCACTGTAACAAAAGTATAGCCTCTGCGCATTAAATCGTCAAGCGCCATCACCGCCCCCTGAACACTTTCTTCAAAGATATCATGCAGCAGGATAATGTCGCCGTCCTTTGCTTCGGAAATCACATAATCTGCGATCTCACCGGCACTTTTTCCCGTCCAGTCCTCGGTATCCACCGACCACAGGATCACCGGCACATTCAGACTTCTGCAGACAGCATTATTGACACAGCCATAGGGCGGACGGACTGCATAACTGAAATCTCCGATAATGCTCGAAACAGCCTGATACCACTGCAGGATTTCCTGTTTCTGCTGATTTTCAGACAATGTAGTCATCTGCACATGGTGATAGGTATGACACCCGATCTGATGTCCGTCTTCTGCCATCCGCCGGATAGTCTCCCTGTTTTCCGGAAGATCTGCCTGACTGCCGATGAGAAAAAATGTCACTTTCACATTTCGTTTCTCCAATTCATCCAGAAGCCAATCTGTCACTCCGGCTTTTGGTCCGTCATCAAAAGTCAGGGCGATCATTGGTTTTTTCTGTAAATCCGGATGAAAAAGAACTTTTGAAAATGCTTTTTGAGACACTTTTGAAAATCCGCCTAAAACTGAATGACCATTGTATTTTTGCTGTCCGCCCAAACAGCCCGCACATGTTATGATCACTGTTGCTGTCAATACAACTATGAGGAACACGCTCCACGAGTTTCTCAAGTTATCGCGGCGGTCGCCTAGGTCTCGTGCAAGCACGGACTTTGGCTCGTTGCTCGCGTAAATAAAAAACAGAAGACCTGCCATACGTCTCATTTCAAATGTCACTTCCCGCTCTATACATATCCATCATATGTAAGCGGCATTCAAATTATCCTGAAAAGCTAAAAATCCCAATCGATCATCCGGACACACATGTACCGAATAATCGATTGGGATTTCTCTATTGCGATGCTTCTAAACCGCCTTTATTATTTGTTTTATTCAGATGCCTTGCCTGCAGAACCGAATAATTCAATCTTCTCTCTGACAGTTGCTTTGATTGCTTCAGCACCCGGCGCAAGCAGCTTACGAGGATCGTAACCCTTGCCCTGAAGGTCCTTGCCTTCTTCGATATATTTTCTTGTAGCAGCAGCAAATGAAAGCTGACACTCTGTGTTAACATTGATCTTTGCTACGCCAAGATTGATGGCTTTCTTGATCATATCATCAGGAATACCTGTACCGCCATGAAGAACGAGAGGCATCTCACCTGTCTTCTCCTGTACAGCTGCCAGTGTCTCAAAGCTGAGTCCAGGCCAGTTAGCCGGATACTTGCCGTGGATATTGCCGATACCTGCAGCCAGCATGTCCACACCAAGATCTGCAATCGCCTTGCACTCATCAGGGTCTGCGCATTCGCCCATACCAACAACACCGTCTTCTTCGCCGCCGATGGAACCAACTTCTGCTTCCAGAGACATACCCTTTTCAGCACAAATCTTGACTAATTCCTTTGTCTTGGCAACATTCTCATCGATTGGGTAGCTTGAACCATCAAACATGATAGATGAAAAACCGGCTTCGATACATTTATAACAGCCTTCATAAGTGCCATGATCAAGATGAAGCGCTACCGGAACTGTAATATTCAGTTCTTCGATCATTGCCTTCACCATAGCGGATACAGTCTTAAATCCACACATGTACTTGCCTGCACCTTCTGACACACCGAGAATAACCGGTGAATCCATCTCCTGAGCTGTCAGCAGAATAGACTTTGTCCACTCAAGGTTGTTGATGTTGAACTGTCCTACTGCATAATGACCTGCTTTCGCTTTCTGAAGCATTTCCTTTGCTGATACTAACATAAAAAATTCCTCCATAGATTGTGTCGATCATTGTCGATCATTGTCGGTCACAACCAGTCAATATCGGTCATGACAAAGTTATTATATCCCTTTTTTCATAAAAAGTAAATGGTAATTTACTTAAACTTGATATCAATGTACTGACAGATCAGATCCACTGCCTTGTCAATGCCAAGGGAACTGGTGCTGATCGACAGATCATATGTATGGCACGCCTTCCAATCCTGTCCTGCATAATAACCAAAATAGCTGTCACGCTTCTTGTCCATGGAATGAATCTTCTTCTGTGCTTCCTTCTCATCCAGATGATCCGAAGCCATGATGCGCTTCGTTCTGAAATCCTTGTCTGCACAGATGTAGATCCTGACGCACTTCGGTTCATCACGCAAAATATAGCCTGCGCATCGTCCGACAATAATGCAGTCATCCTTGTCAGCGATCTCCTGAATAACCTCTGCCTGCTTGTTGAACAATTTGTCACTGGACAAAGTATTCTCAAAAGGATTCATGGATGTATTCATCGTAAAAGTATTCATCGCCAGCATATACAGAAAACTGTCTGTCGGCTTCTCATCGACTTTCTCGAAATAATCTTTCCTGATACCGCTTCGTCTTGCCGCAAGATCCGCAATATCTTCATCATAGACCTTAAGGCCAAGACGTTTGCCAAGCTTCTCGGCAATCTCCTTACCGCCGCTGCCGTACTCTCTGTTTAAAGCAATAATTAAATGATCCGACATCTTAACTCCCCCTATTCTGTCTCTTTATTGTCTGTCACTTCGGACGGTGTCTGACTGTGCATACTCTCATGCTCTTTCACAAGCTCATCATGAAGTTCCAGTGAATTCCAGCCGCAATTCGCCTCTGTCAAAACCGCCTTCAACGCAACCGGCTGAATCTTCATCTTTCTGAAGCCGTGAAGAAAACTATCCAGCATACCGCCGGTAAATCCCTTCAGGATCAGCATCTCATCTTCAAAGCCTTCGCCTTTATAAGTCTCTCCGCTGAGGGAATATCCCGGCACACCGGCAATCGCACCGATGGCTTCTGTGTACTGCGCCCGGTCCACAACACGGATCTTCAATCCCAGTGTCAGACACAACATGCGGATCTTCCGCCCTCTTTCCGAATTCAAATTATAAAAATAAACGGCTCCATTCTGTTTCATCTTCTGTTACTCCTATATTATAATTATATTATATGCAGCTCGGCCTTCTCTTTAGACGCAACCCTGATCACAACACGACATTCTGAAATAAATACATCATTCATATGAAGATCATAGACAATCTCTGTCTCAATGTTCTCCCCTTCCTGCCTTGTCCGCAGTCTGGATGTAAATATCTCCATCTGGATGACTCCGGCCGGTGTGTGGTACTGGGAAGAAATCTGCTTCTCCTTCTCAAATACCATATGGACCTTGCCCGCACCGCGTCGGATCACATCTACTCTATCCTCGCCGATCTTGATCGTATTGCCTGACTGCTCACCGCTTTCAGGATCAATCTCATCATACAGAATATAATGTTTGCCGTTTCTATAATAATAAGCCGCCCCGGCGATCAGCTCGGTAGTTGCATCTTCACCGAGATCTGTCTGGTGGCCTCTGACTGTCAAAATGACGTTCTCTGTCATATCAATTCCTTTCTCTTTCAGACGTTATTCTCTCCCGGCTATTTCATTCACTCTGCGTACAATTTTCACAGACTGCATCATGTCGGAAATGACACATGGAAATAAAAGCCTATGTTGAAATTATACCATATCTTTCTCTGTTTTTGAATTATTTATAGCTAATTAGTTCGATTATTTCCGGAATACCGCTGTTATTTTCAAACACAGGGATCACGGTTTCATCTCCTGCCCTGCCGCCGATAAAATTTTCCAGAATACTCATGGTACAGCCTTTATTTTCATAATTATTCTGGCAGAGTTCATAGATAAAAACCCCAACAGAGCCATGCACATCGTCATCCAGCTGTAAAATATCTTCTGCAGTATGTTCGGCACGAGCAATAAGTGCCGTTCTTCGTATGGTCTTTTCATCTGCCAGTTCATTCATCACCTGGCTTCTTTTTTCCTGATCCTCAAATAAATCTTTTCCCATCAAAATAACAGGCATCTGGCTGTAATCCGTTGTTTTATCCGAGGATGCATTCAGAAGTTCCGATGCTTCTGAAACAGATGCTGCCGCAATTACCCGCATCGGCTCAGCCTCCCCTGCATCCGTCCCTGTCAGAGCAGAAAGATCCGGAAAACCATAACTGATTTTTAAACCGCCCTCCGGATCACTGTCTATGCCCATACACATAATATAATTGCGGTTTTGAGGCTCCCGCTCTGCATAACAGCCGCATAGAAGCCCCGCTGTGATCAATATTCCAAAAAGCAGTGCCAGTTTTCTATCCATTTTTGCATCTTTATTTTCTGTCCGGATCAGGCCTTTTGCAGCCACTGTCAGATGTATCAGCATGCCGCCGGCAAAAACAAAAAAACTCATCATCCACAGCATGACAAAGAAGATATCATAACGTGAGATGAAGTTTCCTGGAAATCGGATCAGCTGCAGCACCACCCCAAATGGATACCGCTCACCCGCAATGCCCTCCGGACTCAGCAGACAGACTGTCAGCCCTGTACTAAACAACAGCATGAGTCCTGCACCGGCAAAGGCCACCGGATAGATGCCTTTTCGCCGGTTCTGTCTTTGAATGCACCGCCACAACAGCAGCGGCTGGTCACTCAGCATAAAAAAGGCCGCACCGGCCAAACCGTTTTTCAGCATCAGGAGCAGGCTGATGCCACCTTCCTGCTTCACGCTTTCAGCCATCAGATACCGCCAGCAGCCGCTTTGGATCACCTGCTGCAGACCAAATATAAAAAGAAGGATCAACGGCAGACAGATCAACCATCCCATGAGTTCTGACATTCTCCCCCGCACCTCCATACCTTTTCCGGCGCCATAAATCAACGCTGCCATCAGAAAAATGATGGGCAGCACACGGCCATACGCAACCGGTATTCTGTCTGCGATCACAGCGCAATAAAAACGCAAAGCCCATATCAGTCCTGCCAGATAAAAAATCAGCCACAGCAGGCAGAGTATTCCCGGCAGTTTTTG
>NZ_JBBMEK010000052.1:0-15436 GCF_040096555.1 Coprococcus intestinihominis
AAGGCAGTAAAATACACTGCCTAAGTACCGGCGAGCATTGAAGCACTTGTGTCTGAATAGACGCTTTTTATATCTTTTTCGGGAATTTTGAGGCCACGCTGCACCCTAATTCGTTTTGACTAGTGAATGCTGCTTCTGATTAATCCGTAATTTTAGTTTGTTGTTATTTTTATGGTCAGAGCAGAGGCTTTCCAGGTGGAGTTGTCGGACTGCATTTTCACGTATCCTGTTGCGGTGCCGACTGGCTGTTTATCATCGGAGGTGACTAATTGTGTGCTGAAGTCGTAAGCATTATCTTCTCCTGATTTTGCTGTCAACTGTATATCCTGCGCAATGATATCTTTATCCAGCTGCTGTGCCAGTTTCATCGGAGCTATCATTGAACGGTCGGCCAACAAATCTGCGATGCAATCAGCTGTCATTATCTCTCCAAATTGTTTCTGAAAATAATCTTCCATTCCGTCTATCGATACCATTCCGGTCTCATCGCCGGTCTCGGCAGATGCTATCTCTGCATACTGGCTGTCAAATTCATCGGCATCCTGCACCGTACCGCTTAAAAATTGATTAAGCACAGCGTTGGCGCTTTCTTCAGAACTGTTACCATTCTTCTGACAACCTGCCGCCAACAGCATAACCATCAATACTGCCATGCATACGGAAATTCTTCCAAGACGTTTTAACTTCATCATACCATCTCCTCCTGTTCTTGAATCGCGTGAATCTTTGTACTTTTTAGAAGCATTTTCTAATTATAGGTTATCATGCATAGATTATTCTGTCAATATTATTCTTTATTAAATAGTATTGTCTTTTAATACATATTCTGCTATTATAAAAATGAAAGGAGTTTTTATGGACCATAGCGAATCTCCCATTATTTTAAGATTAAAAAAAGCTACTACAGAGCTTCTTCTTTTAAGTCTTCTTGACGAAGAAGATATGTATGGCTACCAGTTGGCTTCTGAAATAAAGCAAAGAAGCCATGAATTGTGTGCCTGTAAAGAGACATCTCTTTACCCCATATTAAATCGTCTTCTTGAGAAAGACCTAGTTTCAACATCTAATGTTGTAACTGAAAAAAAGAAAATTCGTGTTTACTACCATCTTTCCGAAACAGGCAAAGAATATTACGAAGACATGAAGAAAAATTATGCTGCTTATATTACCACTGTCAATAACTTTTTAAAATTGGAGGTCTGAAAATGGAAATACCATCATCCATCACAGATAAAGAAATTCATAATTATCTTTCAGAAATTAAACACCAACTTGCTTTTACACACTCTCCAAAAGAGACAGCTTCTATTATGCAAATGGTAGAAAGCAGTATCGATGACTTTCTCAGCGAACATCCTTTTGCCACAATCAATGATTTAAGCAATCATTTTGGAGATACTGATGAATTCAAAGAAATGTTTATCTCCTGTGCCGAATCGGAACAACTAAAAAATCATTTAGATAATTCTCAAAAAAAGCGAAAATATGCCAAGCTTACTCTAATTGTTATAATTTTTATCCTGCTTACATGCGCAGGATTTTATATAAAATCCTGTATAGATTTAGAGAAATCTATACCAGCATATGAAATTATTAGAATTGAATAACTTTAGGGGGAAATTTTACTTATGAAAAAATTATTTATTTTTATGCTGACCGCTTTAATAACATTCACCTCTGTCTATCAACTACCTGTTTTTGCTAATACTAATAGCACTGACATCTCAACCAAATATACCTATTATGACGATGGCAGTTATATGCTAGAATACATCATTGATGAATCTAATAGCGGCATTACACGTTCCTCATCCACTACCACAAAATCAAAAATTGCTTCTTATTACTCAAGTTCAAATGTTGAACTCTGGTATGTAAAAGTCACTGGTACATTTACATATGATGGAACATCATCTAAGTGCACCAATTCAAGTGTCAGTGCAACTTCATATGACAAAAACTGGCAAATAAGCAATCGTTCCGCAAACAAATCCGGTTCTTCCGCTACAGCCAAAGCCACTGGAAAACTATATCAAAATGGCATTGTCAGAAAAACAATTAACAAATCTGTCACCTTAACTTGCAGCGCCAAAGGCACTTTTTCTTAATCTATTTTATAGCCTTTAACACAAAAATGAAGGAATATCCTGTATCCTACAGTCTTCCTTCATTTTTGTTTTTTACTATCCTAATTTTATTTTACGCCACTGCATTCCCATGTTTCTGTATCCAGCAGCAGAAATTCTTCTGTTCCAATGGGCTTGCCGTCACGGTAAGTTGAAAAGACATCACAGGAAATCAAGTTTCCTTCTTTTGTAATCATATCCATCGGTGTATGGCCCACTATCTGCAATAGTTTCCGCGGCTTATACAACCGCATATTGGAATGCTGGGGTCTGAGCCAGATGGGCGAGGCATCGTTCCACATTTCGTTTGGACCGAGTTCGTTAATGGCCGCCACCACTGCCTCCACGTCATGATATTTTGCTTTCGGTACAACGCTCTCTGCAAAATAATCCAATACCCCCGCATGGGAAAATAACACGTTATCTATTTTCTGGACATAGCGAATCGGATTGCTCTCCGGGAGTGCATCCCGCAAATCCAATAATTTTCTTTGCACGGTGTAAGCTGCCATTGAACTGTAGCCACTCTCCAGGCGATGCCAGAGATAGCTCAGGTCATGATTGCCATAACACCAGGCCGTCTCCGGAAATTCTTTTGCAAAATCAATAGCTGCATCATAGGTTTGTCCATACAGTGCAATATCATACTCTTTCCCCCAGTCATCCGGAATATCCATCAGACACACTGCACGGTCCGCCTGTTTTGCACGCATAAGCACTGCCGCCTGTTCAAACATCCACGGTTTCAAATGCACATCCGGTATTACTAAAACTTTCATCGAATCACCCTTTCTTCTCATCTGTTATCATTATAAACCTTACCAAATAAAAACTTGTCCCCTGCTAACAAAAAAGACATATAAAGTCTAACTTTTTGGCGACACCTCAGTTCACTTTATATGTCTCTTTGAAATTGTCATTTTCCTCAATCACCGATTATTCAAAAATCTGTTTCAACTGAATAGATGTCGGTGACGGCATCTTCAATGGCGCGCCGCTCATCATAATATAGCCTTTGTCATAGTTGACTTTGAAGGATGTCATAGAATTGCCTTCCTGATTGACAGACACAAACATCTGATCTCCCGGCATAATCGCCAGGTCTCTTGGATATTCACCACTGACCGGAAGAATACATAATGTCTTCATCATCTGATCTTCTTCATTAATCTCATAGATTGCTACAGAATTGTTGCCGGAGTTGGTAACAAAAAGATATCTGTCGTCCGGGGTCAATTTCAACGTAATGGCACTGTTGTAGTTATCATACTTCTCAGGCAGTGTAGAAATTGTCTGAAGCTTTGTAAAATGAGCAGTCTCAGCATCATAGGCATACTTCGTCACGCAGCATTTATTCTCATGGGTCAGATAAGCATAACGACCATCCGATGTAAAGATCATATGCTTTGGTCCGGATTCCAATTCGCATCTCAGAATATCATGGAGCTTGATCTTGCCTGTTTCATGATCAAACTCATACACCTTTACCTGATCCATACCAAGGTCAACGGCCATAATGAAACGTTCATCCGGTGAGAAAATCGCACAATTCACATGGCAGCGATAATTCCTTCCGGCAATACTGCCAAGACCTTTCATAAAGACTTCATCCGTCACGCCCTGAATCGTACCATCCTCATTTAATCTTAAAACAGTCAACTTGCCATCATGATAGCCTGCTGTCAACAGATAGCGGTTGGCTCTGTCCACAGACAGATAACAAGGCCTCAGACCATTCACAGAAGCTTTGTTCATCAATTCAAGACCACCGTCCGGCAAAATCTTAAAAGAAGCCACGCCCTCATCACAATTGCTGTACAAGTACTGTTCGTCATGGGATAATCTCAGAAATGAAGGATTGTTGATCTTAAATGAGTCCCTTACCTTAAAGTATGCATACTCCACATTCGCATCCAGAATATAAATACCGTCACTCTCGCCTCTTGTATAAGAACCCACATATGCTACATATTTATCTGCCATTCTAAAAACTCCTCTCAAAGTCATCTGCCATTCAAAGCTGAACCCCTTTATTTTTCAAAGAAGAAATTCAATTATCAATTCAAAGCAGGCACACTTACCGCTATTTTCTAAACGTAAGTGTACCATATTCCATCCCAGATGTCCACAATAACCCAAGTTAAAACATTGACGTCCGTCCCTATTTGTAGTAATCTCATACTGATGTTATTCATCAACCACATTATCTTATTTTTAGAATTATACTCAACGCGAAATGCTCTGTATTCTTAGATAGTTGCCAATCATTTATCATTCAAAAGCAGGTGCTTCTGATGTGGCCGGTACTTAGGCACTGTCCTTTAGTGCCTTATGTACCGCTGCCAACATCAGGCAGTGCGAACGTGTCTGCTTTGAATGATGAATGATTGGCAACTTCAAAAAAACATCTGCGTTTCGCCCATTAAGGAGGATTTTACTATGGAGAAAATTGCCAGTTTCACAATTGACCATTTAAGACTTGTTCCCGGTGTTTATGTTTCCCGTAAGGATACCATTGGCAAAGAAGTCATCACAACTTTTGACCTGCGCATGACCAGTCCTAATGATGAACCTGTAATGAACACGGCCGAAGTACACACCATTGAACATCTGGCTGCTACTTTTTTACGCAACCATCCGGTTTACGGTGATAAAACCATTTACTTTGGACCAATGGGCTGCCGCACAGGCTTTTACCTGCTGCTGGCCGGTGACCTGACTTCCAAAGAGATTGTGCCGCTGATGATTGAGATGTT
This sequence comes from Coprococcus intestinihominis, assembly GCF_040096555.1. Classification (NCBI taxonomy): domain Bacteria; kingdom Bacillati; phylum Bacillota; class Clostridia; order Lachnospirales; family Lachnospiraceae; genus Coprococcus; species Coprococcus intestinihominis. The sequence goes on from NZ_JBBMEK010000052.1 coordinate 4,883, forward strand.
TGAATTCATCAGAGACTTCAAAGACGAAGTGCCAGGCGCAAGTCCGAAGGACTGCGGCAATTATCTGGATATGAACCTGCCAATGGCCAACTATCTGGCCAAACGCTATCTTGACAATGTACTGTACAATATTGATGACAGCAGACTGGTTTATCCGGAATAAAAATCGACATAAAAACAAAAATCTGCGGCATACTATCACAAAACTCAATCGTCCAAGGAGGTTTACTTATGATAGAACCGCAGATTTCTTTTCATCCAAATCATTATTTTCAAAAAGCCGAATCCCTTACGATGCCGCAGCCTGACATCACCAACAGTACCGACGGTTCAGACCGGATGACCATCCGTGATGACCATCTTCCGCCCTACATCGGCGATTTTCCGCCGAAATCCTCTTCACCCTCACAGGATGAAAAGATGATATAAAACCGCAATTAAAAGCAGATGGGCCGGATAAAAGATATAAAAACCGTACTGCATCACTTTCGTCTGCCGGCCCCTCTGCCCATTATAAAGCAGGATCGGGATCAGGGCCAGCACCGCATAAACTTCAACACCGCCCATAGCAGCCAGAAGAATCGCCGCAATGGGATATTTTAACTGAGGCTGCCCCCGCAGATAATAAAAAATACAAATAACTGCAATCCCAGTAAAACCATAATCCGTATTGAAAAATTCAGCGATCAGCCCCGCTGCAATAATAACAAGCAATTTATAGAGTACATCCGGAATGTCCAGCTGCTCAATGGGGTGCTCAAGGAACCAGATAGCCAGAAGTCCCAGTCCCAGGGTAAAAAATACATTCTGATGACCCATATATACCAACCGGTGATAAAAAGCCAGGTCAAAAGGAACCTCCGAAATCAATGCAAAAATACCCATACGCAGAATATATTTCTTCATGTTACGGGTATGCACAGCCCCTTCCACCAGCAAAAAACAGTAGATTGGAAAGGCTAATCGTCCGATAATGCGAAATCCCATCATCCCGCTGAAACAAACCGCTCCCAGATGATCAATGAACATAGACAGACAGGCGATCAATTTCAGTACTGTGCCGTCCAGTCGCTGATACCGGGATATATTGACCGAAGGATTCATTTATTTTCCTCCCTGTTTCTGAGCTTCAATCCGCTCTGCCAGATCATTGAGATACACCCAGCGATCCATCTTCTCTTCAAGGGCTGACTCATTCGCATCCTTTTCCTTCATCAGGTCATTGAGTTTTCCGGAATCCGTGGCAAACTTCATCATATCCGCATCAATCTGTTCAATCTTCGCTTCAAGGGCTGCAATGTCATCATCAATGGTATCAAATTCCTTCTGCTCGCTGAATGTAAACTTTAATTTCACCGGTCTGTTCTGCTTCCAGTCTTTGGAATTGTTCTTCTTTTCCCCGCTGTCAGCTTTTGTCTTATTGGTCAGACTCATATCCGGTGCTGTACCAAAACGCTTCTCATGGGCTTCCAGATAATCGGTATAACCGCCCTCATACTGTCGAATGTGACCCTGTCCGTCAAATTCCAGAATACGATCCGCCACATTATCAAGGAAATAGCGGTCATGGGAAACAGCCACGACAATGCCTACAAATGAATTCAAATAATCCTCCAGGATTGTCATGGTCGGAATATCCAGATTGTTGGAGGCCTCATCTAACAGAAGGACATTGATATTCTGACATAAAACACCAAGCAGATACAGACGGCGCTTCTCACCGCCGGATAATTTGCCGATTGGCGCATACTGCATTTCCGGTGTAAAAAGAAATCGCTCCAACATCTGGGAAGCACTGATTCTGCCGTCGCGGGTAATAATATATTCTCCGATGTCTTTGACATAATCAATAACCCGCTGGCGGTCATCCATTTCCTTCTCATCCTGGGCAAAATAGCCCATACGGATGGTCTCGCCAATCTCAATGACACCGGAATCCGGCGCCACCTGTCCCACCAGCATCTTCATCAGTGTGGATTTGCCGCAGCCGTTCGGACCGATGATGCCTACCTTTTGATTTCTCAGGAAAATATAACTGTAATCATCCAGAATGACTTTATCACCATAACGCTTGCTCAGATGCTGCAGTTCAATGGTCTTCTTGCCCATACGTGTCTCAATGGAATCCATCTCCACAACCTGTGCCTGCTCCGGTGCCGTTCCGTTCTTCAGCGCCTCTAACCGTTCCAGTCTGGCACGCTGTTTGGTGGTTCTGGCACGGCATCCTCTCTTGGCCCATTCCAGTTCCATTCTAAGGACACTCTGGCGCTTACGCTCCGTTGCCAATTCCATCTCTTCTCTGGCTGCCTTTAATTCAAGGAAACCGGAATAGTTGGATTCATAGCTGTAGATCTTGCCCTGGCTGATCTCCAGGATCTTGTTCGTCACCTGGTCAAGGAAATATCGGTCATGGGTCACCATCAGAATCGTTCCCCTGAAATTCTTCAGGTAATCTTCCAGCCACCGGATCATGGCACTGTCCAAATGGTTAGTGGGCTCATCCAAAAGCAGCACATCAAAATACTGTGCCAGCACCTTAGCCAGAGCCACTTTTCGCTTCTGCCCACCGGAGAGCTGATCAATGGGCATACTGTAATCCATAATTCCCAACTGACTTAAGTTGCTCTGAACCTTCCATCCTGTCTCGTCATCGCCTGCATAAGAAAGAATCGTCGCATTCTCCGGGAACTTCGGCTCCTGAGGCAGCCATGCCAGTTTCAGCTGATTCTGCCGGATAATATTGCCGGAATCCGGCACTTCATCGCCTGCGATCATTCGAAGCAGCGTGGATTTGCCGGTGCCATTGATGCCCACAATACCGATCTTGTCACCTTCCTGAATACCGATGGACGCATCATCGAAAATCGTCTTCTCACCAAAAATTTTGCTTATATGTTCAATATTCATTATATTCATAAAAAAATACCTCTATCTATTTTATCTTTAATAATGATAAATGAAATTTACATAACCGTCAATTGTATTTTCCATTGAAAAGGCTTGCAAATTAGCTAAAATACGGTACAATAGGGATTGCAGTCTAAATTATTAAAAATTGGCGTAACTGCTGAATGATATGTACACAAACAGAAAGGTTTATCTATGATTAGTGCAAATAATGTTACTCTGCGCATTGGCAAACGCGCACTCTTTGAAGATGTGAATATTAAGTTTACCGAAGGCAATTGCTATGGTCTGATTGGCGCCAACGGTGCCGGAAAGTCTACTTTCCTGAAAATTCTCTCCGGTGTCATCGAACCGAGCAAGGGCGACATCGCAATCACACCTGGCCAGCGTTTATCCGTACTGGAACAGGACCATTATAAATATGATGATTATCAGGTATTAGATACCGTTATCCTGGGCAATAAGCGCCTCTATGAGATTATGAAAGAAAAAGACGCTATTTATGCCAAAGAAGATTTTACCGATGAAGACGGTGTTCGTGCCAGCGAACTCGAAGGTGAATTTGCCGACTTAAACGGCTGGGAAGCTGAAAGTGATGCTGCGACGCTGTTAAATGGTCTCGGTATCGACACAGATCTTCACTATGCTTATATGCGTGAACTGGACGGCGGTCAGAAGGTCAAGGTTCTTCTTGCCAAAGCCCTGTTTGGCAATCCGGACATTCTGCTCTTAGACGAGCCGACCAACCACTTGGATCTGGATGCCATCGCATGGCTTGAAGAGTTCCTGATCAACTTTAACAATACCGTTATCGTTGTCTCCCATGACCGTTATTTCCTGAACAAAGTCTGTACCCATATCGCTGATATTGATTATGCCAAAATCCAGCTTTACTCCGGCAACTACGATTTCTGGTATGAATCCAGTCAGCTGATGATCAAACAGATGAAGGAAGCCAACAAAAAGAAGGAAGAAAAGATCAAGGAACTGCAGGAATTCATCCAGCGTTTCTCCGCCAACGCTTCCAAATCCAAGCAGGCAACGTCCAGAAAACGTGCCCTTGAGAAAATCCAGCTGGATGAGATCCGTCCATCCAGCCGTAAGTATCCATATATCGACTTCAAGCCAAACCGTGAGATTGGCAACGAAGTACTTCACGTTGAAGGCATTTCCAAGACCATTGACGGTGTGAAGCTCCTTGACAATATCTCTTTTACCCTGGGCCATGATGATAAAGTAGCTTTTGTCGGCCCGAACGTCAACGCCACAACCGCGCTTTTCAAGATTCTGGCCGGTGAAATGGAACCGGATGAGGGTTCTTATAAGTGGGGCGTTACCACAACACAGACTTACTTCCCGAAGGATAACACTGCTGAATTTACAAGCGAAGACAGTATCGTTGACTGGCTGATGCAGTACTCCCCTGAAAAGGATGTGACATTTGTCCGCGGTTTCCTTGGCCGTATGCTCTTCTCAGGTGATGACGGTCTGAAGAAAGTCAATGTTCTCTCCGGTGGTGAACGTGTCCGCTGTATGCTGTCCAAGATGATGATGTCCGGCGCCAACACCATGCTGATGGACGAACCAACCAACCATTTGGACATGGAATCCATCACAGCCCTGAACAACAGCCTGATCAAATATCCGGGTGTTCTGTTATTCACTTCCCAGGACCACCAGTTTGTACAGACCGTTGCCAACCGTATTATGGAACTGACACCTGGCGGTCTCATTGACAAACAGTGTACGTATGATGAATATCTTGAAAATGATGAGATGGCAAGAAAACGCCAGATTCTCAATATGGAAGCAGAAGCTGACGATTAATTTACAGACAATTTAGTATTCAGACAGGCACTTGTCAGCAATTCTTAAGGATTTTTTAAAGCCTTTACCCGGCTTATGTGCTATGCTAAGAGCAGCAGAGAAATGATGGATCCATGATTTCTTTGCTGCTCTTTTGCTGTTAATGTACTTAATTATCGGAGGCTTAAAAATTACTTATGATAAAAAACAAACGACTCTTATTGATCATACTGATTATTTTTATTCTGGCTGCTGCCGGAAGTTTTTTCATTCTTTTTGTTGATCAATGGCATATAGAAATCAATGATGGCTCTGAAAATAATGTCAAAATCGAATACGGCGATACCTATGATGACGGCACCGTCACTGCCGCATTAAAAGGCCGGTATCTGTTAAAGAAGGGATTCCCTGTTACTGTCACCTCAGAGGGTTCTGTCAATACCTCCAAGCTCGGCAGTTACACCATCAACTACCATGCTTCTTTCCTTTTCTGGAAAGGTGCTGACAGTAAAACGTTGACTGTTGAAGACACAGTTCCGCCGGAAATTAAGTTGACAATCAATGCGGATCATTATACCCTTCCCGGCCATCCTTATGAAGAAGAAGGCTATACGGCATCCGACAATGTGGACGGTGATCTGACGGATAAAGTTTCCGTGGATGGTTCTGTCAATACCTACAGCGCAGGTACTTACTCGCTTACTTATAAAGTTCAGGATAATTACGGCAATGAAGCAGCAGTCACCCGAACAGTCACTGTTGAGCCGATCCGCCAGGCAGACACTGTCAACCCTTCCGGCAAAATTGTCTATCTGACCTTTGATGATGGTCCCGGTGAATACACTTCCAAGCTTTTGGACATTCTGTCCAAATACAATGTCAAAGCCACCTTCTTTACCGTTGGTTCCGGTCACCCGGATTTGTTAAAAGCCGAAGCGGACGCCGGTCATTCCATTGGCATCCACAGTGCTACACACGATTATTCCAAAATCTATGCCAGCGAAGATGCTTTTTTTGCCGATCTACGCAAACAGCAGGATACCATTGAAAATGCCACCGGTATCCGGACAACCCTTGTCCGTTTTCCCGGCGGAAGCTCCAATACCGTCAGCAAAAGCTACTGCTCCGGTATTATGACCAAACTGACCAAAGACCTCACGGATATGGGATATCAGTATTTTGACTGGAATGTCACCAGCGGTGATGCCGGCGAAACAACCAGTACATCCGTTGTCGTACAAAATGTCATCTCCGGGATTCAGCAGCATGATGTCTCCATTGTCCTGCAGCATGATATCAAAGGCTTCAGTGTCAATGCCGTGGAACAGATCATCCAGTGGGGACTTGCACATGGGTATACATTTCTGCCCCTGACCGCTGAAAGCCCGACGGCGCACCATGGTGTCAACAACTAATGACCATCGCATGACTCCACGATATAAAAAAGAGGCTGTGAAAAATGAGTAAATTCTTTTTTCACAGTCTCTTTTAAATAATTTTTCAACCATATCTTTACATATAGCATCCCAGAGGCATGCTGTTCTGCTGCAGCAGATGCAGGATAGAGCTTACAACCTGTGCACAAATCTGCAGAATATATCTGCAATCATTCTCCACAGACTTCACTACTTGCAGATATTCTGTATGACATTTCTTAATAAATGCACAAATCTCATCCGCCGACCGCATGTTCACTTCCTGGAAATGTGCATGTGTCTCTTTCATTTTTCTCACAAACTCCCTGAAATCCACTTTCAGCTGTGCTTCATAATGAATATGTTCTGTCATAGTTCCCGGATATTCAATATTATGCGGGAATGTAAAATAATCCGCAATATAATGGGTAATGACACCAAGATCCTTGGACAGACCGATGGTCATGCCTTTATTCTTGTCATATTCATCAATGACTTTATTAATCTTCTTTTCAAGCTTATGGAATGTCAGATCAATTCTGTGTTTAGTTGTTATAAAGCTGGGCACAAGGTCTGGTTCCAGACTTCCGAATCTGAAAGCCAGAGGATGGTCGATCATGTCTGCATCCACAACATCTACAATGTATCCTGCTAATGATAAATGAGACTTTTTTCTCAATATGAACCCCCCACACATATATAACTGCGGCATCAGCCACTTTTTCTGTCTTTTACTTACATCTCCACTATTGTACACCCTTCCTAATCAAGAATCAATATCATTTACAAAAAATTCACATTCCATTTACACAGGAAGCGTTCATTCACCTTGACATTGCCATTCACATCATATAAAATTAATATAATTATACGATTTTACAGAGGAGATGATTTTTTTTGGATTCCAGTGACGCGATGCAGCTTATTGTTCTGATTGTTTTGTTGGCTTTATCTGCCTTTTTTTCATCAGCCGAAACTGCATTAACCTGTGTCAGCAAAATTCGTATCCGCAGCCTTGCTGAGGAGGGCAATAAACGTGCCTGTCTTGTTAAGGAACTGACGGATAATCCATCCAAGATGCTGAGTGCTATTCTGATTGGCAACAATATTGTCAATCTGAGTGCTTCCTCATTATCTACCATGCTGGCCACTAAGATGGCCACACAGCTCGGAGCCGGTGCCAACGCAGCGACCTTTGTTGGACTTGCAACCGGTATCCTGACTATTCTGATTTTGATCTTCGGTGAGATCACACCTAAGTCAGCAGCCACCATCAATGCCGAGAAGATGGCCCTTGGTGATGTAGTTATTGTCTACTGGCTGACCCGTATCCTGACACCTGTCATATTTGTTATCAATCACCTTTCATATGGTGTGATGCGCCTGATGGGCATTAATCCGAATGCACAGGCTAAGACCATGACAGAAAATGAGCTTCTGACAGTCATCGATGTCAGTCATGAAGACGGTGTTATTGAATCCGAAGAAAAGGAAATGATCACCAACGTGGTGGACTTCGGCGATTCTGTTGCCAGTGAAGTGATGGTACCGCGTATTGATATAGAATTTATGGATGTAGAGAGCAGCTATGAGGATGTACTCGCTGTTTTCAGACGTGACAAGTATTCCCGTGTACCGGTTTATGAAGGTAACAAGGATCACGTCATCGGTGTCTTGAATCTGAAGGATGTTTTCTGTTACAGCGATCTTCCCTCGAATTTCTCTATCCGCAAGATTCTTCGCCGCCCATACTTCACTTACGAGTTTAAGCGAATTTCAGACCTGATGGTAGATATGCAGAAGAATTCCATCAGTATGGCCATGGTGTTAGATGAATACGGTGCCGTTGCCGGACTCATCACCTTGGAGGATTTGTTGGAAGAAATCGTGGGTGAGATCCGCGATGAGTACGATGAAGAAGAGAAAGACGATATCCGTAAGGTCAATGAACATGAATATACCGTAGATGGCACCACCAAGCTGGAAGATATTGACAAGCTGCTTGATCTGCACCTTGAATCTGAAGATTATGATTCAATCGCCGGACATATGATCCATGAGCTTGGTCATATTCCGACAGAAGGCGAATATATCGATATTAACGGTATCCGTTTTACTGTTATGAAGATGGACAAGCATCGTGTGGCCGATATTGATATTCGTCTGCCGGAGGCTGAAACTGAACAGAGCCCATCTGAGCACTGATCTTCTGTTTCTCAGATGCTGTTATAAATTCAGAGCCCGTTTGTACGCTCTGGTACACTATTTACTTAAGAGAATCGAGGTTTAAAAATGTTAAAGGAATTTAAAGAGTTTGCTCTTAAGGGCAATGTCATTGACATGGCTGTCGGTGTCATCATCGGTGGTGCATTCAGCACAATCGTATCTTCACTGGTGAATGATATCTTTATGCCGGTACTTGGACTTTTAACAGGCAAGATTAATTTTTCCGAGCTGTATATTTCGCTGGATGGCGTTGATTATCCGACACTGGCAGATGCCAAGGCTGTCAGCGCACCGGTTTTTGCTTATGGCAGTTTTATCCAGAACGTCATTCAGTTCCTGATTCTGGCTTTTGTTGTTTTCCTTTTTATGAAAGTCATCAACAAGCTGAAGAAGCCTGCACCTGTTGCTGCGCCGACCACAAAGGTCTGTCCGTACTGCAAGTCAGAGATACATATTGATGCCGTTAAGTGCCCACACTGTGCATCAGACCTTGAGGACACAGAACAGTAGTTTTGCCGGTTGTTCATCCCATTCAATTTATGCTTATAAAAGAAGCTTTATAAGATGGATTATTTTCTCACACCACAGCCATCTTACAAAGCTTCTTTTTTCCGTTCTATTCCGTTTTCCAATACATTTGATGCAGTCTTATCCGGTACTTCCCTTTACCAGTTATATCTGCTCCCATTTGTTCAGCCCATACGGATAGATATCTTCCTTTTTATCTATCTGTATATTGCTGTCTCTGCCCCTGACTAAACAGCCATTTCCTTTAAATCATCCGCAATAATCAGTTCTGCTTCCGTTGCAGCCTGGATTTCTTCGATCGTATATTCCGGATTGTATTCAACCAATGCCAAACCTTCAGGTGTGACTTTCATTACACCCATCTCTGTTACAACGAGATTCACCTGACCTTTTGCAGTCAGAGGCAATGTACACTCCTTGAGAATCTTATGCTTGCCTTTATTTGTATGCTCCATGGCAACAATCACTTTTCTGGCACCTACCACCAGATCCATGGCGCCTCCCATACCAGGCAGCATTTTTCCCGGAATTTTGTAATTGGCGATATTGCCTTTTTCATCTACCTGAAGAGAGCCGAGGACTGTTACATCTACATGGCCGCCGCGAATAATGGCAAATGAGTCTGCACTTGAGAAAAATGCACCATCATCCGCAATACCGGCCATCACACCGCCTGCATTCACCACATGCGGGCTTTCTTTTCCTTCCTCAAGCGGCACCAGCCCGACAAAACCATTCTCAGACTGAAGAGTCAGATCGACACCTTCCGGAAGGTGGTTCGGCACCAATGTCGGCAGTCCGATACCAAGATTCACAACATCTCCGTCCTTTAATTCTTTTGCCACACGGGCTGCAATAAAATTCTTAATATCTCCCATTATTCTGCACCTCCTACAAGATAATCCACAAAAATTCCAGGTGTTTCAACATAATCCGCACCAATCTGACCCGCTTCCACAATTTCGGATACACCAGCCACAACCGTATCCGCTGCCATTGCCATCATCGGATTGAAGTTGCGTTCTGAGCCGATATAACGTAAGTTGCCGGATGCATCTGCCTTATGGCCGCCGATCAATGCAATGTCTGCATGTAACGGCAACTCCAGAATATAATCTACACCATCAATTGTCTTTATTTCTTTTCCTTCAGCGACTTCTGTACCAACGCCCGTCGGTGTGTAAAAACCGCCAAGTCCCGATCCACCGCATCTGATTCTTTCTGCCAGGGTTCCCTGCGGAACAAGTTCGAGATCAATCTCACCTTCAAAATATTTTGCACCGAATTCAGGATTCAATCCAACATGCGAAGCGATCAGTTTCTTTACCTGTCCATTTTCCACAAGCTTGCCGACACCTCTTGCTTTTCCTTTCCATTCTCCGGTTTCTTTATCTTTCTTTCTGCCAAAACCTGCATCATTACAGATAATTGTCAAATCCTTTACATTACTTTTTACAAGCTCATCAATAATCGGCTCCGGTGTACCATTGGCCATGAATCCACCAACCATCACTGTCATACCGTCTTTTACCAGAGATGCAGCCTCTGCTGCTGTTGTAATCTGAGTCTTAGCCATTTTACTCACTTCCTCCTTAAGTTATATGAAGTATTTATTTTTTAATCCTGCCTATATAATAAGCAATTACCATGCCAACTGTTTCCTGTGTGATTT
>NZ_JBBMEK010000053.1:0-15121 GCF_040096555.1 Coprococcus intestinihominis
ATAGAACTGGTTGTCAATAATCCTTCATAAGTCTGCCCTTTACCATTCTGAAAACCAAGCTTATAATAAGATTTATTTAAGATAATATCCAACACACTCAACATATGTGCTTCACTATCATAGGCACTGGTATTTGTCTCATCTTCAATATTTTTCGGTCCATTGTGCTCTACCTGAAATCCGAGAACAGCTTTGTCCTTAATTGCATTTTGAATTGTGTACTTGTGCAGGCATTTGCCATATAACTCTTCAGTTGTGCGAGGCAAATCACCCATCTGCGGGTACGGATTTTCACCAAATCTCGGTGTACCTGTAAAACCATACCATAATGATCTGGCAAAAAATCTTTCCAATTCTCTCTTTGTTTTTGGCGTGACCGCTCTATGACATTCATCCACAACAAAAGCAATTTTGAGATTTTTGATTTTCTGATATTCCGGTGTCCCTTCCTGAAGCCGCTTACTGACCAGTATCTGCATCTTCTGAATTGTTGTAACGATCACCTGCCGATCACCGGATTTCAGTTTTTTCTTCAGATCATTTACATTGTCCGTCTCATCCACATCCACCAAATCATTGTTCGCATAAGCCTGAAATGCCATGGTTGTCTGTGTATCCAAATCTTTACGGTCTATCAAGAATATTGCTTTATCAATAGCCGGAATATCCATCAAAAGATTACGGGTAGCTTTATAAGAAGTCAATGTCTTGCCCGATCCTGTTGTATGCCATACAAAACCGGATTTACTTGTTTTTGAAGCTTCACGTATGGATTCAATGGCATGGATCTGGTATGGTCTGAGCAAAATCAAACGCTTGGCATCCTCATCAAGTACTGTATAACGGGCAATCATTTCATGTGCCTCTGGAATCCGAAGTACACTTTTGGCAAAATCAATATAATCTGTGACCGGATTATTGTCCCTATCAACCCAACCACTCATAAACTTTGGATTCAATTCCGTATCACCGGCAGCCGCAAAATACTTAGTATCTACACCATTGCTGACAACAAACATCTGAACTGCTGAAAATATACCAGTAAACTTTCCTTCTCCGATATACTTTTTTATTTGATGGAAGGCTTCCATGTAAGAATGCTGCTTATTCTTCAATTCAATATGTATCATCGGCAATCCGTTAATCATCAATGTCACATCAAATCTTCTGTCTCTTTCAGATGTCGTATCCTCTTCATCATTCTTCAGTGCGCTGTACTGATTGATCACCTCATATACACTGCTGCCTCCGGCAATATGCTCATGATTCATAACAACCAGATGCAGGCGCTCTGTATCTCGCTGAACATGCACCTGTACCTTGCCATTTTCTCCGACTAACCATTCACCAGCCTTATAGAAAGAAGAAAATTGCATCTGATTCTTCACCTGTTCAAACTCCGAATCCGACAAAAGTTCTCCATTGAGACGATCTTTATTATTCTGCTCCAGAATATATTTAAAATTCTTCCACAGGTCTTCCTCTGTCTTCAAATCGTCACGATATGTCCACTGAGAATCCCCATAAACCAACTGGTTAATCAATTTTTCTTCAATTATTCTCTCTAATTCCGGCATTTCATTATCTCCTTTGTAAACCCAAATGACGCACCATCATCCATACAATCTTTCGCACTATATCAATTAATTATTCCCGACCTTTTTCACTGCTAACTCCAAATCCAGATCATGAAGTCCATGATAGGCTTTCTCCAGAAAATTTAACGGTACTTTATCAACCAGTTCTGCACTGGAAATATTATAATACCACTGATAATAGGCATAAAACTCACCAATCCAGTCCGGCATAAATCCACGCATGGCTTTTCCCTGCTTTTTCTCATATTTCTCTGTTGTAAAAAAATAATCCAACAGTTCTCTGGCATCCATTGTATTCACATAAGCCTGTGATTCATCAATATACTTTCTTGTTTTGCTTTTCATGTACGCTTGAATAAAATCTTCCGTATCATTGTTCGGATAATCCTGTGCATATAAATCAAATAACTTACCCTGATTTTCTACCACTTCATCCAAATACGCTTTAGAATATGCCTGCATCATCGTCACCTCATATAAGTGTGCTGAACACTTTTGTTACTTTATTGTCATCTGAATCAATTAATTTTCTCATATTTTCTCTAGCTGCAATATCACGTTCATTATACTTATCATTAAAATCTGCAAAAGAAACCGGCAGAAGTTCTGACTCCAGCTCATGTAAATTTGCATATCCTTTTTCAGACTTAATACAGTACTGAATACCTAAATCTCCCAGAAAAAGTAATTCTTCCAGTATATCCACATCAATTTCATCACGAACAAAAGCTTTTGCAATATAGAAGTAAGAAGCATCCGCTCTCCACCCTTTTATCACATCATAACCATCTGTATCTATGCCATACTTCTCAATGAATTTTGCCGCTAACATCCTATATCTTTTGGAATCTGATGCTTCCCTGTGTTTCATCAGTTCCGCCAACCAGGATAAAACATTTAATTGCTGAAAATCCAATATCCTCAAATCATCTGTCACCAGTTCATATTTATGAACCCATCCATTGGATTGATCCGGACGGCACACTGCCCACTCTTTGGCTAATTCTATCTTGGCCGTCAAATAAAATCCTCTGCCATAATCATGCTTATCTTCACCCAAACCATAAATTGGATGTATCATTTTATTTGGACTACCATGATATAATATCATTTTCCCCATAAACACCGCCCTTTCCCATAAAAATATGCTCAAAATGTGGTTATTTCTTACGTTTTTGGTGCAAATTGCCTTGCGCTGATGAAGAGTAATGAGAGCATTCAAAGACTTAAAATAATCCCCGATTTTTCTCTGCTCTTCAATATCTTGTGGTAACATCAATTCAGTTTTAAAAAAATCCACTGGCGCAATATTCAACAGACCATGGTTTCTTGCCCCCTCTGCTGCAATAGCCTGGACATCTTTATGCCAATTATTAGTATCATAATAAGTTACAAGAAAATCTGAACTTGACACACTTTCATCCCTTATCTTAAATACTATATAAAGGGTTGATAATACACCTTTTTCATATCTATCAAGCCTTTTTATAGCCCCCCAAGGAGCATCACTAGATGTACTCTTGTTATATGCAAATTCACCATTATAAATCAAATAATAGCCACTAACATCTTTGCTTGCTACTCGCTTATCGAAGAATTCATTCTGATCAATAAGACCATATTGAGCTGATATAGTAAGTGGTAATTCAGATACTAAATCTTGATTTTTTCTTGTAACTCTCTCCACTATTTCTTCGAGCTTACGCTGTTCCCAAGCATTTGCCACACTTTATCCTTACGAATCATACTTACACTCTAAAAAAGTGAATACAGCTGTTATTAATTAGTCTCTTCTTTTTCACCTCATCCGAGCACCAAAAAGTAACGAGAATACTATATTATGGATTTAATTACCGAATAATTTAATCTGTTCTATTTTTTCTTTCGATTGCCTACCGCGTAAACTACAACCATTTTTTTCTAAAACCTAAAACCTCACCCCAATTTCATTTTTCTCTAAAATATTTAATTACTTCCCTTATATAAACATATTTTGAAGCATAAATTTTTTAATATTTTTCAATTCATCGCACTTCTGCTGATGAAGAGTGATGAGACTGTCGAGATTGCAAAAATATTGACTAACTGCATATTGCTCGTCCTCATTTTTAGGAAAATCAATAGAAATTTCACCCAAATCCCCAAGATAAATTCCGGGTTGTGCAGATGTTGATTTTCTATTATTAAGCTCTTTCTGAAATCTACTGCTCTGAATTTCTGAATATAAAAATTCAGATTTAAGTTCATTCGATGGTCGTAAAAATGCAACACTCCTTTGAAATGTCACATTCTCAGAATGCTTTAAAATTGCCGTTTCTCCAATAGATCCAACAATAGTTAAAAGTACATCTCCATCTTTTAGTTTAAAATTTGCATGAATATTTTCATATTCATCTTTTGAAATTCTCCTATCTGATTCATCCCACTGTACAGTTCCATTTTTAATATTCTTTGCACTTAAAAGCAACGGCCCAGAATCAGTATCATGATGTGTACCATGAGTTCCATCCTTTAAAAGAATCAGTATATCGCCCAACTTACGCTGTTCCCAATCGTCTGTGAACCCTTTAAATCGAATTTCTGGAACTTTCTGACCATTCTGTGGAAACATCTTTTGAAGCATATATTTTTTCAATTTTTTTGCTTGTTCACACTTGCGCTGATGAAGAGTGATGAAAGTGTCTAAGCATCGAAAATAACTTGCAACTCGATTCTGTTCTGCTATTGATGGAAACACCATTTGTATTCCCATAAATTCATCATATCCAATATTTAGCAAACCGTCCATTCTTGCACCAGATGAAATCAGCTTACCTAATTCTCTGTCCGGTAATTTTGTTGCAAAATAATATTCAAGAAAATCTGCGTTTCCATCTTCTATTTTAAAACTATGATAAACCCTTGGTACAAGCGCTTCTTCATAAGTTTGCAGTGAAAAAACTGTACCATATTTTGCAAGTTTTGAATTTCCATGATTGTAGGATAATTCACCCTTATGAAGTAATGTATAATTCTTTTGTTCCTTACCAGCAATATTCCCTGAGAATCGATCTTCTTGCTTCATCCAACCATTTGCTGCAGATATTGTTAATGTAGGAAGATCCATTCTTCCATCATTCCCTTGAACTCGTGAACACACCTCACCCAACTTACGCTGTTCCCACTCGTCTGTATATCCTTTGAATCTAATTTTCGGTTTTGCCATGTCCATCACCTCTCCATCTTCTTAATCAGCTCATTCAATGAAGCCATGATTGTGTCATCCATAGATGTCAGTTCTTTCATCAGTGATACAAATTCGCCCTGTACCCTTTCAAGTTCATCATCTGTCCTCTGCATATCTGATAAAAGTGCATTGATATCGACATCTTCCTCTTTTTCAAAGTTATCAACATAACGAGGAATATTCAGGTTGAAATCATTCTTTTCAATATCTTCAAAACTTGCCAGGAAAGCTTCTTTCTCTACCGTTTCTCTTTTACTGTACAATTCAATCACAGACTCAATATGTTCATCTGTCATTTCATTCTGCTTCTTACCCTTGTTAAATTTCTTAGACGCATCAATGAACAGTACATCTCGACCATCTCTATGTTTTTTCAGTACAATAATACAGGTTGGAATAGACGTATTATAAAACATATTTGCTGGCAAACCGATAACTGCATAAATATTGCCAGAACGTAATAATTTTTCTCTAATTTTTCCTTCTGCTGCACCACGAAAAAGGACACCATGCGGTAAGACAATGGCCATTGTACCATTATTTTTCAGATGATATAAACCATGCAGTAAAAATGCATAATCTGCTTTAGATTTTGGCGCCAATACGCCATAATCACTAAATCTTTCGTCCTGCAAAAATCCTGCTGCTGCACTCCACTTTGCAGAATACGGTGGATTCATAAGCACCATATTGAAATCCGTTTCTTCTTCAGTTGGCCAGTCTTCATCTAACGTATCTCCATGCCGCAAGTTCTGATTTTCAACAGCAATACCATGAAGGAACATATTCATCCTTGCCAGATTATAAGTCGATGTATTGAGTTCCTGACCATAATATTTAATATACTGTGGAAATTCTGCATATTTCTTTGCATTCAGAAGTAATGAACCGGATCCCATGCACGGATCGTATACTGACAAGCCTTTCTTATCCTCCTGACCCATAATTGCAATCTTTGTCAATATTTTAGATACAGGCTGTGGTGTATAGAACTCTCCTGCTTTCTTACCTGTCTCAGACGCGAATTGACCAATCAGATATTCATAGGCATTTCCCAATATTTCTGCATCAGAATTTAACAAATCTGCTTTATCAATCTCTTTAATCAGACTTGCAACTGTATCACTCTGTTTCTGATCTCCCGTTCCTAAACGATTAGAATACAAATCAATATCTGCAAACAAATCTGCAAAAATAGCATCACTCTGCTCAATACTATTGAAACCTTTCTGCAACTGTTCACGATTGAAAGAATTATTTCTTGCTGCATCTGCAAAATAAGTAAATGTCAACTCCGGCTCAATTACATAATGGCACTCCGATTTCATTTCTACTCTTAAATCTTCTGCGTCATCTCCTTGAAGGACCTCCATATACGCTTCCAGTGCCTCTTTCAAAGATTCTGGTTTTCCATCACAAATCATATCATAAACTTTAATCATAAAAGAATCCGATAAATATTTATAGAAAACAATCCCAAGAAGATAATTCTTGTATTCATTCGCATCCATTTTGGAACGCAGAATATCCGCACCACTCCATAATACACTAATCAAATCTTTGCTATTTTCCTGCTCAGCCATATAACTGTTCCTCCGATTTTTATTATCTTTAGAATTATAGCCAGGTATTCAAATCTACCGTGCTATCCTTTGATATCGATAAATTCGTATTCATCGACTAATAATATATCCAGTATACCACATATTTGAAACCTCTGTCCTATTCCTGCATCAATCTGATAATGAAGTTATTTATATTTTCTTGTTAAGACATTTAATAACTCATTTTTCTTCTTTCGATAAAATCTAGTACGCTTCATATATCGAGGAATTTTCATTTGATAAATACGCATAAACTCAAGAATTTCTGCCAAATCATACGATTTTTTCTCTGACCATTCAACATATTTTCTGTGTTGAACCAACCATGCCCCTATCATGTAATAATCTAACGCATCTTCATCATCTTCACTTTGAATAGCATGACCACATAAAAAACGATATTCTATCGGTGCCTTTACATATAAGCGGCTAATACGTTCTAGGGAATCTTTTATATCATCCCTTGTCCATTGTTTATACATTCAACTGCCCTTCGTTAAATCTCTATAATATTTTCCATTGTAACAATCGTTATCAAAACAATCCTTGCATCCGTTCTCTAACCACCATCAGCGCATACCCCAGCAGATTCTGGCCTCTCCATTTCTCCGGTTCCAGTCTATTTGAATCCTGCATTGACAGACCGATGCCCCATATCCGGTCATTAACCGCACATTCTGCCAGAATACTGTCCTCCGTATCCAACAACTGCTTTTTTAAATCTTCATTCTGTACAAATTTCTCCCTGAGGCCCTCATACACAAGCAACTGCCGAACGCCGTTCCAATAGCCGTCATTATAGCCTTTCACCTGTCGTCCGAGTGCTTTTATAACCGCAACATCTGTTGTTGCTAATATTTTTCCAGCAATCTCTTTATCTTTGAAGCAGACTGCTTTTTGATACATCATATACTGTTCCATCGAAGAAAAGGGAATTCCATTGACTGTAAATTCCGATAAAGCCCAATTGCTCAAATAACCATTTTCTTCATCCGGGTTATGAAAACATATCACTTTCATTTTCTTACCATCCTCTCTCTGCTGCTATTCCATTCATCCTTCCAATCCAATATCCACATACAACAATTTTTATAATTACTCCCCAATCTCAGTTTAATTTTTCTCACTTGTTATTTCTACCGCATCTATTTCTACCAATTCATCAATTTATATTATAAGCAAGCCTGAAAATACAGTCAATTTATTTCACCCAAGCCTGACTTATCCCCCACAAATATTTCATATTCTGAATATAGTCCTAAGTTTATGCAGTAAACCTTGTAATATATTTGAAATCTTTTGTTCTTCCTGTATTGTTTTCTCCTCACCCACTTCTGGCTCTATCAGAACAATATTTTCTTTCTCAGCCAAATCTGCCGCCTGTCGTTCGCTCTTCAAATGTTTCTCAAATGAATAATTCTCAATATATGTCAGAAGCTGGGAAAACGATTTGTTCTCTGTCTTCTGGTTATGAAAACCTTCCGTTATGTAACGCTCTTCCGGACCAGTTTTCACATAGTTATTATGCCAGAGTTTAGGGAACTTATTGTCAAGTCCTTTAATTATCCTCTTATCCTCAACTCCTTCCACTAACATTGCTTCCAGAGATGTCGCATGGAATTTCATACCAACGTCCATCACACAATGTTCGATTTTTCTAAGAGATACTCCCTGATCCCTAAGTATCTTATCGCATAGTCCCATTTGTTTTGTATTTGGATAGAAGGCTTTTCTGAGATAAATTCTTCGCTGACATTTCGGACATATCTCTTTATCCGGTATTTCTGCAGATGCTTCAAATTCTTCCGGTGCGATTTCTTTCACATCCACACAATCTTTATCATGAAAATATCTGCCGTTCTGCCCATAAAAGTACAGCATCCTGGAATTGTCCAAAAGGCTTTGTTTCCTACTATTGCGGTATCGCTCTTCCTGCGTCAACTTTTTCTCTTTATACTTTATTGTGTCATCCACAATCACCGGTATACTGCCTGTTCGCTGTAAATAAGCAAACACCACTATCTCTTCCGGCTGTTCAATCGGACTGCTGCCACTTTCATTGACAATTTTAATGCCTTTGCAGATGCTACGCTTCAACAACTTCCATGCACTGTTAAATCCGGCCTCGGGCAAATAGACATTGCCATTCGTCACATCCACCGTTGCTGAAACGCAATGAAGAAATTTCTGCTTACGTGTATGAATAATAACAAGACCACACGGTTCTAAATGATCCTGTATTGCTTCATATACCGTAATTTCTTTAAGTTTCTTTGGATAAATGATCAGCTTCTTATCAATCAGTTCTTCTCCCCAGACAAAATATTCGGCATTGAATCTTAATGCTATTCTTTGAAGTTCATCGCTATAACACGCCTTCTCACTTTTTATCTTCATATATGTCCCTACACTGATTCATTCACGTTTATCTGTTATTTTCATCATTATAAGATACGACATGTCCTATAAAAATGCCAGATATACCATACAATTTGAAATTATCCATGAAGGGCAAAAAGCAAAACATCCCTTACAAACAATATCACCACCATTTGTAAAGGCTGCTCACTACTTTCCGTATGATTCAATTTTCAAAGGCCAATAAATTCAATTCTCCCCTTTCCGTTTCCGATAATAAACATAAAACATCGATGCCGTTGTGCACACGGCAATGGTATCAGCAATCGGTTCTGCCAGGTAAACGCCCATGACAACCAAAAATCACCTTCAAACTATGACTCCATTATAGTCTGAAGGTGATTCTGTTAAAAGTAATTATCTAATTTATCAGTCACTCATAAATTACATAGCGGCTTATATCTTCTTGCACATCGGAATCAGCATCCCCCCCACTGCATTTCCAAGGCTGATCACAACCACGCACAGAAATGCTCTTGTGGACCACATCTGCGCCACTGACACATAGAACATATCCGCAATGCAATGCTCGAATCCGCAAAGAATGAATCCTGCCACACAAACGAACAAAATCAATGGATTTTTTGTCTGTTTATAGCCTTCCACTGCAATGTACATCAGTGCACCGCAGAAAATACCAAGGATAAACAGGCTGATGAGGCTGTCATCCACTTTGATCTGACACATACTCTGAGCCTTTTCGGAAATGCCGGCAATCCTGCTGCCAAGCACCCCCATGGCCGCCAGCCATGTACCGGCCAGATTACCCACCCAGATAATGACCAGATCAATGATATAGGATTTTGGCTGTTCCACCGCATAGCCGACTTTGCCCGTGAACAGGTTCAGACCATGCACACAGATAGAATACAGCCCCGCCGTAAACATCAACGCCCCCACAATCTTATTTTCCAAAGATAAAAACACAATACCGCCTATTCCGATGGCAGCACCCGCCAGCACAGCCAGGACAAATAATCTCACATACTTTCTCATACTCTGTACCTCCAAATTCTCATTGAATTTCTGTAATGCTCCGGTGTCAACCAAATTCACCTGAAATCGTCAACTGCCCCAGGACTTCATGCCACTCCGCCTACAAGCACGGACTTTGACCTGTTGCTCGCGTAAAAAAAGCCGGCCACTGAGCATCACTGCCCAGACGGTCGGCATTCAAATCCATTCATACTTCCTGTGGTCAATTCCACTTCCGTCAGTCGTATAAACTGACTTTATCATACTGAAACTTCACCCGGTTGTCAAGTCATTTTCTGCTTTTTACGCATAACGGACATTGATGTTTAATTACATTGACATGGCAGTTCAGTAAATTCAGCATTCTTTCGAAATTTCCAGCCATAGTCCAATTAATCATCCGGATAACAATTAAACCAGCAAGCCTTTCAGCACTTTCACACAGCCCTCTATTCCCAATTCTCCGGAATTCAGCACGATATCATAATTGCGGTAATCATCCCATCGCTTCATGGTATTGGCTCTGTAATAGTTGGCCCTCTTTTTGTCATATTTCTTGCGGACAAACTCCATCCGGTTTGGAGAAATCTGATAATCCTCCTGGATTCTCTTCTGCTTGAAAGCATCATCCGCATGAATGAATACTTTCACCACACCTTTGCGGTCTTTTAAAGCTTCACTGGCACAGTGTCCCATAAACACTGCAGGACCATTATGTGCCAGACTTTGAATAGCAGCCTGCTCTGCCAGATAAACCTTGCCTTCATCCGAAAGCATGTTCATATCCCCTGACTGGGCTTTGCTCATCACAAACACCGTATAGAGAAAGCTGTTAGTCACACCCTCCTCATACTGTTCAATCTGTTCCACGGGAATATCATATTTCCCGGCAACACGCTCAAGAATTTCTCTGCCGTAACATGGCATTTTGCATTCTTTTGCCAGCAACTCACCAATTCTGGTGCCGCCGCTGCCAAATTCTCTTTCTATTGTTATATACTGGTACTTCATCCGACTCGCCTTCCTTCTTATGCTGCCTTATGACGCCTGATCAAACTGGCTGTTGTACAGATCCGCATAGAAACCGCCTTTTGCCAGCAGTTCCTCATGATTGCCGCTTTCGATAATATCGCCGTCCTTCAGTACAAGGATCAGGTCAGCATTTTTAATCGTGGACAAACGATGAGCAATCACGAAAGATGTACGATTCTGCATCAACGCATCCATGGCTTTCTGGATCTGAAGCTCTGTTCTTGTATCCACGGAACTTGTAGCTTCATCAAGAATCAGCATTGGTTTATCCGCGATCATGGCTCTGGCGATGGTCAGCTGCTGTTTCTGGCCCTGTGACAAACTGACCTGATCATTAAGGATCGTATCATAACCATGCGGCAGTGTCCGGATAAAGTGATCCAGGCCTACGGCTTTACATGCTGCCTCTATCTTCTCTTCTGAAACATTCTCTGTATTGTACACCAGGTTTTCTCTGACTGTGCCCTCAAAAAGCCATGTATCCTGAAGCACCATGCAGAACTGGGAACGTACTTCTTCACGCTTCATATCCCGGGTGGAAATACCGTCGATCTTGATATCGCCGCTCTGGATCTCATGGAAACGCATCAGCAGATTCACCAGTGTCGTCTTGCCGGCACCTGTCGGACCGACAATCGCGATCTTCTGTCCCGGTTTTGCTTTGGCTGAAAAATCATGAATAATGATCTTGTCTGTGTCTTCATAGCCGAATTTGACATGCTCAAAATCCACATAACCTTCTGCTTTGCCAAGCTTCTCTGTTTTATCGCTTTCATCGGACATTTCCTCTGCCCCAAGGAAAGCAAATACACGCTCCCCGGCTGCTGCCGCAGACTGCAGGGACTGAGTTGCCTGTGCGATCTGCGCAAGGGGCTGGGTAAACAAACGGATATACATCATAAATGCAACAATGACTTCAAATCCGATATAGCCTTTCATTGTCAGCACAGCACCCATCACGCAGACAGCCACATAACCAAAATTGCCGATAAAGGCCATCAAAGGCTGCATCAGACCGGAAAGGCTCTGTGCCTTAAAAGCGCTGTCTCTCAGGTTATTATTCAGTTCATCAAAAACTTTTTTGGCATTTTTTTCACCGTTATAGGCTTTGACAACTGTATGTCCGGAATAAATCTCTTCAATATGACCATTTAATGCACCGAGATTGGCCTGCTGCCTTGAGAAATATTTCTGTGAATGACTTGTGATCAGTGACATCAGTCCGAAACCGATCATAGTTGCGATCACTGCTGTCAGCGTCATGATCACATTGGTCTTAAACATCATGATTAAAGACCCAAAGAACAAGGCTACCGCTGACACCAGGTTGCCGATACTCTGGTTCATAGACTGAGAAATCATATCCACATCATTGGTGACTCTTGAAAGCACATCACCTGTAGATGTCTTATTGTAATAGGCCATCGGCAGACGATTGATCTTGCCCGAAATATCGCTTCGCAGCTGCTTTGTCACATTTTGTGTGACCGTGACCATAATGAACTGCTGTCCAAAAGACAAAATCACACTGCCCACATAAAAAGCCACCAATGTCAGACCGATGGACTTGACACGTTCCATATCAATACCTGTCGCTATGCCCTCTGTAATCACCTTTGTCAGATCTGACAATTTATCCGGACCGAGGATTGTCAGAATCGTACCGGCCACGGCACAGATCAGAGCAACAACGATCACTGCCAGATAACGTTTACAATAACGGATGATCTTCATCCATGTTCCTTTAAAATCTTTTGATTTCTCTGCAGGACGTCTGCCCATGCCAGGGCCCCGCATCCCACCTCTGTTATTTCTATTTTCCATTATGCCAGTTCCTCCTTTGAAAGCTGAGAGAAAGCAATCTGACGATAAACTTCACAATTCTTCATCAGTTCATCATGGGTACCCATTCCTGCGATCCTGCCTTCATCCAGAACAATGATCTTGTCTGCATCGCGGATAGTGCCGATTCTCTGTGCAACGATCAATCGGGTTGTATCACCGCACTTTTCATCCAGTGCCTTTCTTAAAATTCGGTCGGTCTTATAATCCAGTGCCGAGAAGGAATCATCGAAGATCATAATCTCCGGATGACGGCAAATAGCTCTGGCAATAGAAAGACGCTGTTTCTGACCGCCGGAGAGATTCGAACCGCCCTGGGCTACAAAACCATCATAGGTATCCGGCAGTTTCTCTACAAATTCATCCGCCTGAGCTGTATGGACAGCATCGATAATGTCTTCTCTGTCCACAGGCTTGCCGCCGTTTTCACCATAAGCCACATTGCCTGCAACCGTGCCGGAGAAGAGAATCGCCTTCTGGGATACATAACCGATTCTGTTTCTCAATGCTTCCTGGGTATATTCTTTCACATTCATGCCGTCAACCAGCACTTCACCTTCCGTTGCATCATAAAATCTCGGAATCAGGTTGATAACCGTACTCTTACCACAGCCGGTAGAACCGATGAAAGCCACCGTATCTCCCTTATGAGCTGTAAATGTAATGTCTTCCAGCACATTCTTCTCTGCATCCGGATATTTGAAGCTGACATGACGAAACTCTACTTCACCGGTCATACCCGCCTTGGCTTCTGTCTTCGCACCATCCTCAATGGCCGGTTCTGTATCCAGTACCTCATTGATACGCTTTGCAGCAACGGATGCACGGGGTACCAGCACAAAGATCATAACCAGCATCATGAAAGCCATCACAACCTGCATCGCATACTGTGAAAAGACAATCATATCTGAGAATAATGTCAGCTTATCCTGCATACCCGCATCATTGATCAGATAAGCACCTACCCAGTAAACCGCCAGTGTCAGACCATTCATGACAAGCATGATACCCGGCATCAGAATCGTCATGGTTCTGTTGGCAAAAAGCTGTGTACGCTTCAGTTCATCATTGGCCTTTTCAAACTTGGTCTCCTGATAATCCTCCGCATTATAGGCACGGACAACACGAAGCCCTGTCAGATTCTCACGCGTCACCCGGTTGATGTTATCTGTCAGAATCTGCAGCTTTCTGAACTTCGGCATTGCCACCATAACACAGGTTCCGACAATACACAGCAGTATAATAACTGCGATGCCTGTTGTCGCCGTCCACTGCCAACTCTTTCCGGCAATCTTACAGATGGCCCACACAGCTGTCACCGGTGCCTTCAGAAAAACTTCCAATCCCAGCACCAATACCATCTGAACCTGGGTAATATCATTGGTTGAACGTGTGATCAGACTGGATGTTGAAAAACGTCCGATCTCTTCCATTGAAAATGACTGCACTCTGTTAAATACCTGTCCTCGCAGGTTGGCAGAAAAATTTGCTGAAATCTTTGCCGCGCAGACAGCAATACAGGCTGCCGTCAAAAGTGAGCCCACCGCACAGAGCAGCATCTTGCCTCCCGCTGCAAGTATATCTGCCATGGCACTTCCCTCTGTCTGAACAAGCACTGTCATGTCGGACATATAATCCGGCATGGTCAGGTTCAGATAAACCTGTGCCAGAATCAAAAGAAAGGCAAGTCCAGCCAGTGCCATATCTTTCTTTGTCAATTTCTTTAATAATTTGATCATTACTGCACTTCTCCTTTGATGTCATTGCATATTTCTGTTAAGTCGTATTCATTATCAGCGCTCATCTGACCAGAGTGCCAGATTTGAATGAATAAAAATACTTCAGTGCTGCTGAAGTATTTTATCACCATAAACTGTTTGATATTAAACTGTTTATTTTTAAACTATTATAGTACGAATAACGAATATGTCAAGGCTTTTTATATTTTTTTTAGATTTTTTCTTTTCCGGATTATACAGATGCCTCATCAATCATTCTCTCCATATTCGCCATTGCATGCTTTAATACTTTATTGAAAATCGCTCTATCCTCTGCCTGAATACCGGACATGATCTGCTGATGCATATCATCCCATATAGCATTGATGCGCCTCACCAGCTCTTTTGCCTCCTCTGACAATATATAATGCATATAACGCCTGTCCTTCTTATCTGGCATGCTCTCCAGATAATGCATGGTACACAGATGTTCCAGGGTCTTTGAAATCTGCCCTTTATTCAAATCAAGATAACGATGAATATCTGCTGCCGTATTCCGCTCACCGGACATAGCCAGAAAACGCAGAATCTCGATTTCCACCCGCTTCACATCATATTCCCGAATGATGCCGTCCATCTTCTTGTTCATTAGCTGTTTGAACTGTCTGCCACGGCGCATCATGTTTAACTGTTCTTCCATAATACTTC
>NZ_JBBMEK010000054.1:0-14810 GCF_040096555.1 Coprococcus intestinihominis
CTATATGGGGGCTACAAAACTTCAAACAATTTTTAAGCAGTATCATGATTGTACAATAACCCAATATATTCAACAACGCCGTATGAGTCAAGCTGAAATTCTTCTAGCAAACACTGATTTAAATATAGGTTTAATCGCTAGAACTGTCGGATATACTAAAGCAAGCCGTTTTTCAGAACTGTTCCGAAGAAGTACAGGGCTTCTTCCAGGTGAATTTAGAAAAGTAGCACAGCAAAAATAAAAAAGATGAACGGGTGTTTATTTTCTCATTATAACACCCGTTTCATCTTTCTTATTTTTATTAAATACATTGCTCAAAACCCAAAAATCGTTTTACAGTCTTAACAAAACGTGCATTTTCTTCTATAAAGCAAAAATGACCACTATTCTCAAATACGATAACTTCTTTCCCATTAATTTCTTCACATAATTTTAAAGCATATTTTTTTCCTGTCGTTTCTGATTCATATTTTTCGTTACCACAAATGACTAATGCTGGGATTTTATTCTGATTGAGCTTTCCACTAAAATCAAATGGGGGATTGATTGTCGTATTGAGATTGATCATCACTGCCATGGTTACATACTCTGTATCTAACTGTTCTAAATTCTTTTTATCATAAAACATACTTCCGAACATAGCTTCTGATTTAATAAATTTTGTACACCATTGATTTGCTTCTTCCGGATTTTTTGGAGGAATATTCCTAATAAAACTGCTAATTTTAGGTGGTGTAGCTTCATATTTTGTTGATAAGGAAGAAACAAAAATAATACGATTTATTTTTTCCGGAAAATCACACATAGCCTTTAATCCCAACACGCCACTACAGGAATGACATACAATATCTACTTTTTTCCCTGGTGCAATATATTCAATTAATCTTTCTAATTCTTTAGAAAAATCATCCCATTTATAATTCCCCAAATCAGTTTTTATCTGAGAACGTCCGCACCCTCTAGGATCATAATATATAAGCGGTCCCTTTTCAGCAAGAAAATCCATATATGGTTGTAGATATGTAGATGCCATACCCAATCCCCCTGGCAAAACAAATGTCGGCACCCCTTTTCCGGCTTTGTTTAATATCTTATACCAAATATTAAACCCTTCTATATTTATAATCTTTCCTCCTCCATTTAAAATAGCTTTTCGATCACACGCTTTTTTAGGCATAAAACGATTTTTGATAAATAATACGCTTCCGCACAAAATCAAAATAAGTAAAACTGTTACAGTTCCAATAATCACATTCTTTTCTCCTTTATCAACGTAGCTCTGACAATTCGATTGTTTTTTTTTCTACATATTCTATTACCTCCGCTTTCCCAATCTCCTTACCTATCTGTTTCCACAAACGACATACCTCTAATCCTTGCTGAATTGTATTATCAAAAAATTGATTTTCTAATATTTTTTCTCTAAATTCTAGCAATGTATATCTAACTCCTGAAGGCCATATTTTTTTATATATATATTCCTGATCTACATTGTCTTGGTGATTAAGAATGGTTGTTACCGGCATTTGATTTTCCCACAACCCCTTTGTTTGCTCACGCGTAATCTGAGGCATAGATGCATGCCATAACACCAAACCATTAGTATCTGTAAGCATAAGAGTTCCGCTATCTGTAATCATAGATATACGTTGAAGCAAATACAAATTATCAGGATTTTTAGGGTCTAAGCAGTTAAAAACTCTAAGGCTAATTGGCAAATCAGAAGTTTTAAGTTCAATTGTCACAAACGGCTCATTCGGAACTTGGATACTTTTTGCTATTACTTGAACTCCAGTCAAACCACCTACAATCTTACCAATTATATCAATTGTAGAATATAATACTTGTATCGTACAATCTACACTTAAATGTCTTATGGTAGTCATTGCAAACACCTTTCTTGCCGAATTTATGAAATATCTAACATTCGGAAGCCCCGCATAAAATCCGTTTACTTGATATCTACACATTGAATTTCTTGCTATTTTCATACATTGTATATAATCATCAAGATGCACTGGTTGCTCTTGAATTACCGAAATTCCTTTTTCAAGCAAGCCTAGTGCTAATTTTGTTCCTTCTCCACCTACTACAGAAGACCGTACCACTACACATGCCATATCAACATCCTTTTTTGATAATTGATTTATATCGGTGTATAACGGAACCCCATATTTTTTAGCGCATTCTCTCGCATGATCGCTTCCCCTTGCGAGAATTCCAACTAATTCAAAATTCTCTCTATCCCCCATGATTGCTTCAAGATAAAACTTGCCAAATCTCACTCCACATACAATAACTTTTATTTTTTTCATACTATTCCTTCTTCTAATTCATCAAACGAATCTATAAAACTATACATTTCTATTGTTTGATTTTTTATCAATTTTTCCATTGTTATTTTAGGATTTAGTACTTCCCATGTCCATTTTACTCCCGGTTGAATACTCCCTTTCAAAATTTCTTCTGCTATAATCGCACTTATGTTTCCACTTATTTCATAACTCCCCCTACTCTGTATTACAATTTTTACTCTTTGTTTGATATTATCCTTAATTCCCTCCATTACTATAGCCATAATATACCAGGGTAAAACTTGTTCTTCCCCATTACTATAATATATCATTTTTTTTACAACTTCTTCAAGTGGTTCATTTTTTATTAAATCTACACAACTTTTCTGTAGTATACCAAGCAGATTTTTATTTGCAACAGCATTATACCAATGTGCCTCTTTTAATCTTAATTTTTTAGCCACACTCTTTGTTTCAAGATTCATGTATGGATTAAATACATAGCCTTTTGGAAATTCATTTTTTAGTACGATTTCAATAATATTCTCCTGAGATTCTTTTACTATTGCATCATTCAAATAATATTTCCCATTCCAGCCAAATCCATGTATAGAACTTAAAAGCATATCAGCGCATGCCCCAAAGCTATATTTTTCTTCTCCCCCTGAAACTAACCACATTTTTTCTGAAATATCAAAAAATTTATCATGTACCCATAAAGGAAGTATTCCAGATAACCCTGGAAAACATCCGGCTCCTAATACACAACTATTTTGTACTTCTTTTAATCCATTTTCTATCAAATTTATACCAAATGCATCAACATACGATATCTTCAATTGGTTACATATATTCGCTATTATATCTCCTACTTGATACGATGATCCGGCACAATTAATTATCACATCACATCCTCTACAAAAATCACGTAAACTTTCTTCTGCAAAAATATTTACCTTTTGAAATTCAACATTGGATTCCTCTTGAAATTCAGAGGGGCAGTGTCGCTGCCCACACCGTATTTGATATTTACGTTTCAATGCAGTGTACGCAGCTTTCCCTACCATTCCAGAAAATCCAATAATTCCTATTTTACCGTCATTCATTTTTATTCCTCCAAAATAAATTCAGCAATTTCTTTAACATGCGGCTCTTTCATACACGTAAAATGATTCCCTTCAATCGATATATAATTCAATTTTCCAAAGGTAATTTCTTTCCAAAACGCTTCATTATCCCCTTCTGCAACAGGCATAAAAGCAGAGGATTTATCTCTACATCCTAATGCCGTAACATCACCAACAAATGGTGCTGCTCCATATAAAGCAACTCCTTGAAAACTCTTGCAAAATACATCGAAAAGTATTTTCAGTCTCTGCTCCTGATAAATTGTCATACTTTCTAAAATTTTAGGAATATTTTTATAAATATCATTCAAACGTTCTTCTTTTGACTTTTGAGCCAATTCCCTAAAACATTTCCCTACCGATTCATACTTCCCTGATAACGCGCACAACTGTTCCATTGTAATATAACCTTCTGTTTCTTCAAACAGCATAAATAGAGCCTCTTTCAAAAGATTTTCATCACTCCAATGCCCTGCTTTTTCTATATCTGCTCCAATAAGCATTCCAAATGTTCTTTCCATAAGTAATTCATTGTTCATTTTATAATTACACGGTGTTGTATCAATAGCAATAATCCGTATTTTACAATTATTTTCTATAAGCACTTTCGCAGTCTCTAGCGCAATTAACCCTCCCATACAGTATCCAACTAATGTAAATTGTTTATCTCCTGTCTTTAACAGTTCTTTTCCATACTCTTGTCCCAGTTCGTAAATCAAATTTTCCGACTCATATGATAAATACCTACTTTCATCGCCATAAACGACCCCATATAGTTTACTTTTTCTTTTTGTATTACTTTTTAAATAATTCAGCAATGCATCATACGGTGTCAAAGTTCCCGTACCGTCATGAAAAAGAACTATGCTAGTATCTCTTTCTCCCTTCTCTAAAAATATAAGAGAGTCATCAACCACTTCCACATTTCCCGTGCTTTGTATTCCATCACTTAATCTCTTTGCAATAGACTCAATTGTAGGATTTTTTAAAAGTTCCAACATAAGTGCATCCCATTCTAATGACTTTGCCTCCTGTATATCTTCTCTCATAGCCGCCACTACCTGCGCTGCTAAGAGAGAATCTCCTCCTATTTCGTAGAAGTTTTCATCTCTCCATATATGCTTTCTATTAAGCACCTTTTTCCATATCTTTGCTATAGATTTCTCAATTTTTCCATGCGGAGGTTTGCCAACTTGAGATTCGACTTGTGTAGAAAATTGAACATATTCCTTTAACAGATTTCGATTTATCTTTCCATTCTTTGATAACGGTATTGCCTCCAATATGTCAATAGTATCTGGAACCATATACTGAGGAAGTCTCCTCATAACATACTCTTTTAATTCATCTGTAGTGACTCTACTCGAATCATTTGAAAATTGTCCGACAAAAACTGCTTGATTTACATAAGACAGTGTATCATTTTGAGATGGATATGCAACCGCAACATCTATATTGGCAACTTTAAATAAATTCTCCCACTGTTCACGTTCAAAAAATACCTGCTCATTGTCTTTTCTAAAATCTTCAAAATCGGATAAACCATTATGAAACTCCATCGATGTTAACAAAGAATAATTTTCTCCTGTCGCATCTACAACGACAATACTTCCTCCCGGAATTCCCATTTCACTCAATTTTTTCATAACTATTGGACCATTTTTCGCATTATGTAAAACATTAGCCGATAATATTAAATCATATTCATTTGTTTTCAGCCCTTGCTTATGGTAATCCTCATTAATATCAAATAAAGAATACTTTATCCAATCATATTTGCTAAATCTATGCATTGCTTGATTTAAAAATGATTTTGAAATATCTGTAAATATGTATTCTACATTTTCCTTTTCCAAAGCTGGTATCAGATCAATACTTGTTCCTCCCACACCGGCACCTATTTCTAAAATTTTAAAAGTTCTTTTTTCTCCCTTCTGTCTAAATTTGTGAATAATTGCCAGAATCACTTCTACAATAATTGAGTTCGTGATTCTGCTCATAAGATTATCGTGATAAGCTGCCTTAGCAATTTTAAAATCACCTTCTGGGAAAAATAAATCCATTTGATCTACTTCACCCCTTAAAATTTCTGTCAACTGACTACTACTTGCTTTAAAATAGTCTAGTAATATATGTCCATAATTTATATCTGCCTCTATTCTTCTCCATTGTTTCCAAGCTTCTTCAGAAATCTGTTCTGCATTATAAACACCATTCAATTCATATCTATCTTCTGAATATAATATTATATTTTCTCTTTGTAACGCATTAATCCATCTCTTAATCAATTGATAATATTTTTTTTGCGCTTTTGTTAATTGCAATATTTCTTCATAAGTATACTTATGGCAATCAACGAAAATTCCCATGCTTTGAAATGTTTTCAAAATGTCAAAAATGCCTGCACGTGCAGAAGCCTTTGCCCATTCTGCAAATTTTTTTCTATCAACATGACTAGATGCTCTATTTCCTGCCTTTAAGCATATGTCACGTAAATCTTCCTTTTCTACAATTCCATATCCTGTATTTGCATAGTGCTTTTTCTTAACAAACGCATGTATACGCCCATTTCCTTCATTTGTATTAATAACCACCGCATCTTCAATTTGAGGATATGTTCTCAAAACCGTACTTATTTCATTAAGTTCAATTCGATGTCCTTTTATTTTTATTTGGTTATCTTCCCTGCCAAGAAATATTATATTTCCGTCTTCACGATATTTTCCTTTATCTCCAGTTTGATATAGTCGCTCATTCGTTTGTGGAAGGTTAATAAACTTTTCTGCTGTAAGTCCCTCAGATCGGTAGTATCCCTCTGCCAAACCATGACCGCCAATATAGAGTTCTCCTGTGACTCCATCTGGGCAATCTTCTAAACGTTCATTTAACACTCTAAAATATTGATTTGCCAATGGTTTCCCATATGGTATACTCTTTTCAAATATTTCTCCTTTTTCAACGCGATAGAAAATAGACCAAATGGAGGCTTCTGTTGCTCCTCCTAATGAAATCATTTCAACATTTGGTAAGATTTTATATAATTCAGTTGGTAATGTTACTGGAATCCAGTCACCCGATAATAATACCTTCCGCAAAGACAGGTCTGCTTTTTTATGTGTCTGTAAATAAGAAACTAACATCTGCATTACAGCGGGAGTCGAATTCCATATTGTAACTTTCTCATCATCCAAAAGTTTAACAAGATATTCAATATTTAATTGCCTGTTTCGTTTTGGCAAGATCAACTTTGCCCCTAATGATAGCGTACCAAATATATCATAGACTGATAAATCAAACGCCGGTCCTGCAATTCCTATCATAATATCATCTTTAGTGATAGAAAATTTTTTATTTATATCTCGTATTGTATTTATAGCTGCTTCGTGAGTAATAACAACACCCTTTGGAATGCCTGTGCTTCCAGAGGTATAGATGACATATGCCGGTTTTGAACAATCCATTTCATCTGCAATACTTCTCTGAGTTTCGCATACCAATTCCATTTCAGAAAAGTTTAAAAGCACAACATCTGATAATTTTCTTAACTCAGTAGCTAAACCTTGATCTTCACATATCGTTCTTTTTATTTGACCCTCTTTTATAATATCTAAAAGCCGATTTACAGGGTTTTCAGTATCCAAAGGAAGATAGATTCCTCCAGACATTAAAACTCCTAAGATTGTAGCAATCTGCCTACTACTCCTTTCCATAGCAATGGCAACTACTTCCCCCTTTATAGATCCTCTATTCTCTAAATTTTCCTTAATCGCAGTTGCCATACTATATAGTTCACCATACGTAATCTGTTTGTTATCTTCTATAATTGCTATATTCCTTGGCATTTTTGTTGCATTTTCAACAAAACGTGTATAAAGATATTCTGATGTCAGCTCCGTCTGAGTATTGTTAGTTTCTTTACGTATTTTTTCCATTTTATCAGGTAATCTCAAACTTGTTATTCTATCCAAATGTACTTCTTCTTTTGCTAAACTTTTTAGTATATCCGTAAATGTTTCAAAAGCATTTTCTATCATTCCTTCTGGAAAAATACCTTTTCTAACATCCCAATTGACCAAAAGTTCATTTTGTTGTTCAGATACTTGACAATCAATCCACACTTGTGGCGTCTGACTCATTTTATAAGTCATTTTCATTTTTCGATTACTTTTTTGCAATTTCCTTGCACCGATTGTGCTCGTAAAAACAACTGGCTGAATCGAATCTCGTCCGCAGCTATTTTTTATTTTTCTCAACACTTCAACTCCAGAAACAGACATATTTTCCATGTCTTTCCAAAGCATTGATTGTATAGATTTCGCAAATTCTTCAAATGTCTGAAATTGACTACTATCATCTATTTCCAAAATATCCGTCACTGTAAAATCGCCTACTATTTTGTTAATTTGCGGATGAATATCTGGTCGATTCAGCATAGTAACATTAAGACAAAATTTTTGCCTTGAGGACCATTTTGAAATAACTTTTGCGTACACGGCCAGAATTAAGCCAGTTAATGTTAATTTTGCCTTATGTGCAATTTTCTGTAAACATCCTGCTTGTTCCTTGGATATAAAATAATTAAATTGCTCGAAAGATGTCCCTTCACTCTCATCATCTATCTTATTGATAACAGGTAGCTCTGGTGCCGCCGGAAGTGTAGCAATTCGTGAGTTCCAATATTGTTCCGCTTTTCCCCGTGTTTTTTCTTTCTGTTTCTCCTGATACAGTAATATATCACGGAATGTTATTTCTAATGCTTCAATCTCTTGTCCAAAGTATAGTTGTTCCAATTCTTCTAAAATAACAGTAATACTTACAAAATCTGCAATTAACATATCAATAGAAAAATGTATAATTGTTTTATCTTTCAAAAGTGTAACTACCAAGTCAAAAAGCGGCCATGTTTCTGTTCCATATTGTTTTTCTGTGAGTTCTTTTCTAATTGTCAAAAATTTTTTTGCTGATTCTATATCATTTCGTAAATCATAAACTTTAATTGGTGGTAAGGAAAAATCTTTTAATGTTTTCTGTACACCTTTAGAATAAACCATAGTATGTAACATGTCATGTCTCTTCACAATTTCATGCCATGCTTTTTCTAATTTTGAAACATCCACTATTTCTTCTAATGTTAATTCTGAATATACCTTACAGCCAACTCCACCATATTCATAACCTCCTTGTTTTCCCACCAAATACGCAGCCTGTATATCAGTTAAAGGGAATTCTGTATATCGTTCTTCCTCATCATGATTTACAGACTTCATATTACTTGATAAGTATGCGATAAGTGCCTTCTTGTTATCTTTTAATTCTTTTTTTCGTTCATCCGTCATTGCTCCTTTAGGTGCTCTAAACCTCAACTGACCATTTTCTTCCCACAGAATAATTCCTGCCGCCTTATATTTTTCTAATAATTTTTTCATTGTTATATCATCCCTTCTTGATAATTAATAATATACTTTTTAACTTCTAAAACGCTTTCATTACCAGCAAGTTTAATGATTCTAGTAACTTTAAGATCTGATAGATGCAACAAATTCTTAAATTCTTCTAAAGTTCGCTCTTTTCCCCCACACATTACCCACATATTCAAATCCGCCATATACATTTCTGTATTTTCTCGCTTAGGAGTTTCTGGCATAATTTTCTCAATAATCAGAATTCTGGAATTCTCTGTCATAGCTTGTGCTACATTCTTTAATATTTGTATTGCCTCTTCATCACTCCAGTCATGCAATATTCTGGACATAACAAATATATCCGCCGAAAAATCAATTGGTTCAAAAAAATTACCACTATAAAACTTTACCCTATTCTCCATATTATAATTTTGCAGATTCCTAATTGCTTCTGTTTCGACAAATTGTAAATCCAGCAATATACCAAACGAATTTTTATAAAACTTTAACAACTTAATCAATATATTTCCTGTTCCACCACCAATGTCTACAATCTTTTTAATACGGAAAGGGGTTATTTCTGTTTCAAAATACGGCTGCAAATCTAAATCTTCACTATTACTGCTCATCATAGAATTGAATGTCCTATAATTTTGATAATTTGTTTCCTGCATATCAAAATATGCCTGTTTTTCAATTAATTTGTATGGAGCCTCTCCTGAATGAACTGCTTCATAAAGCTTTGCCCAATAGGGCATACATTGTCGTCCCGAAAATAAAAGTAATTCTCTCATTACCTTTCCATTTTTTTCAGAGAGTCTTTTTCCTAGTTGTTGCAGAGAATATTTTTCATCATGTATTTTCACAAATCCAAAAGCCTCTAATGTATTCATTAATCGTAATAATATATCTTTCCTTATATATAAACGTTCACTCAACTCTGATAAAGTTTGATCTTCATTTAACAACGTTTCGAATATTCCTAACTCACAGGATGTATAAAGAAAATACGATAATGAAAAACCTTGTATCATAGATAAAAGCATCTTGTCTTGTATATCCATTTTTCTTACCTCCCATCTATGTAAATCAGGACATTATACTTAGAATTGAGTTATGTCCTGATTTACATACTATTTAAATTAAATGGAACCCATATCCTCATATTCTGAAATATTCTTATCCAAAAGCGCAGCAATTTCACTTATCTTAGAATTAGAAAACAGACTCTGTAATGAAAGTTCTAGTCCCATTTTTTTATTTATGGCATTAACAAAACGAACTGCCATTAATGAATTACCACCATTTGAAAAGAAATCATCTTCTACACTTGGGTCTGCATATCCCAAAACATCTTCCCATATACTAGAAATTATCTTTTCTGTCTCTGTAGTAGGCATTTTTTTTCTATTTTCTTTTGTTTCGTTTTTTATTGTGTTCAACAATTCCTTCTTATCTATTTTATGATTAGGTGTTAATGGAATTTTTTTCAAATATATATATTCTGACGGAATCATATAGGCTGGCAGTCTGCTTCTCAACCAGTCATCCAATAATTCTTTTAGCTGCTCCTGGTTATCTGTCAACACTAAAAATGCAACTAGTCTATTATCGCTCCCCTTAATAACCACGGTATCTTTAACTGCATGGTTTAAGCGAATATAATGTTCTATTTCACCTAATTCAATTCGGTATCCGTTTACTTTTACTTGATAATCCTCCCTTCCTAAAAATTCTATATCACCACTTTTTAAATATCTTCCTATGTCTCCTGTAGCATACATCATCTCTCCTGGTACTTTTGGATCAGGTACAAATCGTTCTTTTGTTTTTTGAGGGCCATTCCAATATCCCTTAGCCACACCTTTTCCGGAAATAAATAATTCTCCTGGAACCATATCTGGGCATTCTTCCATACGTTCATTTAAAATATAAAATCTTTGATTTGCTAATGGTTTTCCATATGGTATACTTGTCTGAAAAAAACAACCTTCTTCTATCTTATAAATTATGGACCAAATTGAGCCCTCTGTAGCACCTCCCAAACTAAATATTTCAACTCCTTTTGTTATTTTCCGTATTCTTTCCGGCAAATCTACAGGTATCCAATCTCCACTTAGTAGTACCTTTCTAATATTCGTTTGAAATATTCCTTGTCCGTTTGCATATTCTATAAGCATTTCTGCAGAAGCAGGAACTGTATTCCAAACAGTAACATGATGTTGTTCTATCAACTCCAGCCATTTTCTAGGGTTTTTTATGTCAAATTGTTTGGGAATTACTATAGCTCCACCTACTAATAACACACCGAAAATATCAAACACAGATAAGTCAAAATTTAGATTTGACAATGCAAATACCCTATCCTTTTGATTTAAATCTATGCGCTCATTTACATCTAAGATAGTATTCATTACATTTTCATGTGTTATCATAACCCCCTTAGGTTCACCCGTTGAACCTGATGTAAAAATAACATATGCCAATTCTGAAAATACACTATTATCTTCATTACTTTCTACCGCTTGAACGCTCTCAATTGTAATCCAATTTTTATTAAAATTTGTCCCAAATTTCTCTTCGATACCCTTTTGGCTAATGATTGTACAAGCACCACTTTTTTCGAGTAATAATTTTACTCTTTCTTTTGGTAACGTTGCATCAATAGGTATATAGGCGCTCCCTGCTTTTAAAATTCCCAAAACCGCAACTACCTGTTGCCAACTTTTTTCCATAAGCACAGCAGTAATTTTGCCTACTCCCATTGGCGCATTTTTAATTGCTTTCATTAGTCCCGAAGATAAATCATCTACCTCTCTGTATGTTAGTACTCTTTCTTCTGATATGATAGCCGATTCCATGCCTGAACTTCGTACCTGTTTCATAAATAAACTTACTAAGGTATCTCTAGGTATATTTTTTTCCGTTCTATTTGCTCTAGTTCTTTCCTCCGATTTAGGTACTGTCAACATCTCCGAAACAGAAAAACTCCAATATTCTTTCCGACACAATTTTTTAAGTAATTTTATATAGCAGGAAAACATATCTTGAATCATCTGGTCTGGAAACAATCCGTCTACATAATCCCATGTAAGTATCAATTCTCCATTTCTCTCTGCTACCTGATGATCTAACCAAATCTGTGGGGTTTGCGATATACCATAGCCTATCGTCCCAAGATATTGATTGTCTTGAACATTTTCTTCTAATCCCAATCCACTGGTAAATACTACAGGCATTCTACCTCGTCCCGCTTCTATAGCTTCCAATTCTCTCTCTACATAAATTCCACTAACGCTAGAATGGCTTATGTCTTTCCACAATTGCTCCTGAACACACTTAACTCGGTACTCAAATTTCTCTTGCTTTCGCAAATCTATTCCAAGCAATGTCAGCGAGGTAAAATCTCCTATAATCTGTTGAACATCTTCGTGTATTTGAGTTCTATTAAATCTTGTTAAATTTATAGTCAATTCCTGCCTTTCACTCCATCGTGATAGAATCTCAGCATAGGTTGTAATTAGCAATGCGGCCGGGGTAATGCCTCTATCCTGTGCTAAGCCTTTTAAAGTTTCCCATTCCGCTATTGAAATATGATTTTCACATCTTAAAAATCTTTGTTCTTTAATTAGTTCTGGCAATGTCTGTAGTGGAAGTTTAGGCGCCTCTGGTAATTCTAATACTCTATTTTTCCAGTAGTCCACATCTTCTGCATACTTGTTCTTATCTTGAATTTTCGGTAAAGCAAGCAAATAATCTCGATAAGTTAATTTAATATCAGGTAAGTCAACCTCCGGATTTTCGTATAATTCTTTCCATTGACGAAACAGCATAAACATGCTCCAGCCATCAAAAATAATGTTGTTAAAGCTTATAAACAACTTAGTTTTGTTTCTATTTTTGATAGCTGCTTGAATATCAAAAAGCGGCCATTCTTCTAAGTTAAACGTTTGATGTGATAATTGGTTTCGTATTTCTAGTTCTTTAATTTCTATTTCTTCATCAGACACTCCTCTAAAATCATGGATTTTTATCACATATTTTGGTACCTCCTGTAAGACTT
The DNA here is from genome assembly GCF_040096555.1 of Coprococcus intestinihominis. Classification (NCBI taxonomy): domain Bacteria; kingdom Bacillati; phylum Bacillota; class Clostridia; order Lachnospirales; family Lachnospiraceae; genus Coprococcus; species Coprococcus intestinihominis. The sequence continues at coordinate 12,887 of NZ_JBBMEK010000054.1, forward strand.
TCTGATATTCTCCACCATTTAAAACAATTGCACGCATCATGTCGTGATGATCTATTAGTCTTCTAAAGCACTTTTGAGCCAGATCAATATTCAACTCATCACATTCCATTTCAAAATAACAATGCGCATCGACATTTCCTAAAACATATCCCCCTTCTTTTCCTATCCAATATGCTTGCTGCACTTCCGTTAACGGAAATGGTTCAAACCGATTTTTCTCATCTGTCTCAAATATTTCCTTAGTTTGAACTGACTCGCTTAATTGTTTACCAATATATTCTGCCATTTCACTAAAATTTTGTTTCATAAAGACATTTTCAATTGAAAAATCAATATTAAAATGTTTTTTGATTTCTGCCGATAATTGAGTTGCTAACAGAGAATCCCCTCCCAATCTAAAATAATTGCTATCTCTGTAAACTTTTGTATTCAAGACAGATTTCCAAATAACTGCTAGTTTTCTTTCTATCTCACTCCACTTCTCTTCTGAATGATGTATTTCTATACGGTTTTCTTCTATATTTTCTAATTTTTTTACTAATAATTTTCTATCTATTTTCCCATTATTAGTAATCGGCATCATCGGTATTGGATAATAATTCTGTGGAATCATATAATCCGGAAGCCTGTCTTTTAAAAACTTTTTTAGCCCATTTAGCTTGTCCTGTGTACTTCCCCATTTATTGCAAGCTATATACACATACAATGGATATTCTTTTGTAAAATCTTCCTCTGGATATTTTTTAATAAATTCCATACCGGCAGAGTTAATTATTTGATTCCATTCATTCTTGTCTAAGACCATTCTTTTTGTATCTTTTCTTATATCTGTATATGCCTTTTTAAAAAATGCAGTCGAAAGATCTTCAAGTGGAAATGGAACTACCATTTCCGAAAACACCACACAACCATATTTTTTTAAAAGGTCTGATGCCATTCTTAATACGTTTTCCACATTAGAAAACTGGTGTAATGTATTATTAAATACAATTAAATCAAATTCGAGATTTAAAAGTTCAGGAATAATAATTGCTTCTAAATCCCCCACGACAAGTCTTACATTTTCTAAATCTCCAAGCTCCGTTTCTACTCGGTTCAAATAGTATCTTGATGAATCCAAAATCACATATTCTATATTTTTGAATTTATTAGCTAATGCTTTAGTTGCACTAATACTTCTAGCTCCCACCTCCAAAATTCTAATTTTGTTATTTCCATAATAATCGCAATAAGCATGTATTATTTTTTCGATAACCTCTATCGAGTATATACCACCTTTCATTTGAAGCGATACTTCATTTGGAGAAACAAAGTTCTCCTGCATTATAATTTCGTTTTTCCTTTCTTTATCATACCCTAACAATATATTAATATTTTCTATAAAAGGTGCCATAAATGTTTCTAGCAAACAATTTTTTTCCAACTTTTCATTAACTGAATTTGATTCTAAATTTGAAACTTCGTCTTTCCAGCCTTGTACTAATCTGTCATATTTTTCATGTATATCACTACCCCCTGTTTCAATTTTTTTTATTATTCTATTCAAAATATATTTTCTAAGATTTCTACATTCATCATAAAATTTAAAATCGTCTTTCGCCTCATATATTCCGATTTGTAACTCTCCAAAAATTTTTTCTTTTATATAATTTTTATTATCTTCTGTCCATTCCTGTCTATGATTTAATGTAACAACTGCCTCTAACTTTTCATTTTCCTTCATCCTTTGAACTATTACAAAACAGTCATCAATTTCCGGATATTCTTTTATCTTAGTCTCAATCTCTCCAAGTTCAATCCTATGACCTCTGACTTTAACTTGATTATCTTCTCGTCCCATAAACTCAAGTGTTCCATTCCTCCAATACCTTCCAGTATCTCCTGTTCTATACCATCTCTTCCCATACTTCATCACAAATTTTTC
>NZ_JBBMEK010000055.1:0-14723 GCF_040096555.1 Coprococcus intestinihominis
ACTGGAATCAAAACAGTCAAAGATAGCTGAAACATATAATTTTCCATCTTTAGCCTTGATTTCGGTAATGTCAGTTACACATTTTTCAAGTGGCTTATCGGATTTGAAATCTCGCTTCAGAAGATCATCTGACTTACGAGCTTCCCGATCCGCCTTGGTAATACCATTCGGCTTACGTTTTGGTCGATGACTAAGGCCTATTTCATCCATGACCCTGTAGACGGTTCGCTCACTAGGAATCTTGAGTCCTTCCGGTTTCTTAAGGAGAAGTGCCTGATACATGCGAATACGCCCATATGTATCATTGTATTCATCCTCAGTATTGATTGCTCTTATAGCATCAGCGAGATCCTGATATTTCCAGGGCCGGTCTTTATGAGCAAGATATTTGTAGAACCCCTGGCGGCTGACACCAAGCATCCGGCAATAGAATGAGAGTTTTCCCTTAATCGCGCCGTCTTCCGTTTTTATGGCAATGAAGATCATTCTTTGGTTCTTGCTGACTTCCGACGGCTGGCTGCGAAAAAAGCACTTGCTTCCTCGAGAAATTCATTTTCCTCTTTCAGACGCCGGATTTCTTTATCTTGATCCTTAACGCGTTTGCGGAGCATAGCAAGTTCCTCAGCGAGGCTCATTGCACTTTCTGGAGTATGTGCACCGTCGCCAATATCCAATGTGCCGGCTCTAACTGCTTTCAGCCATGTATGGATGGTTCCTTCTGGAATACCTAATTCTTTGGCTGCCTTAGCACCGCCGATTTCTCTTGCAAGTTTGACAGCCTGGATCTTATATTCGTGGTCGTATTTACGTTGGGTACGTGACATTGAGAGTTCCTCCTTATTCTCTTTATTATACATGAATTCTTTGAGAATAAGGTGTCAACTTTATTTATACAACATCAAATCAAAATTCCAAAAAGTCTATTGACATTGAAATGTAAAGGTGGTAGAATATATGAAGTTGTGTGATAAACACAACATCCGTACGAGAAAGCAGAGTACTCACTCTCACCTTAGCATTTCAGATGACTTGGGTTCATATTTAAGTATTTTACACATTACGTGTCTTAAATGGTGAGTAGTTTTCTGCTCACCATTTTCAGTTTAATGTTATGAATAAAAGTCATGAGACATGGAGGTGTCAATTATTAGCGAATTAATGATTAATGAGCAGATCAGAGATCGGGAGATCCGACTGATTGGGGAAGACGGCGAACAGTTAGGTATCATGTCAGCCAGAGATGCAATGAAATTAGCCAGAGAGGCGAATCTGGATCTGGTGAAGATCGCTCCGACAGCCAAACCACCTGTATGCAAGATTATCGACTACGGCAAGTACAGATATGAGCAGGCGCGCAGAGAGAAGGAAGCACGCAAGAAACAGAAGACCATCGAAGTGAAAGAGATTCGTTTGTCACCGAACATCGATACGAATGACCTGAATACAAAGGTGAATCAGGCAAGAAAGTTTGTATCAGGCGGCAATAAGGTCAAAGTTGCTGTTCGTTTCAGAGGACGAGAGCTGGCCCATACAGCAGTCGGCAAGACGATTCTGGAAGATTTTGCTCAGAAGTTATCAGACATTGCGGTAATTGATAAACCTGCCAAGCTGGAAGGTAAGAGCATGGTTATGTTTTTAGTTGAAAAACGTAATTAGACCATTTTCATATTAAGGAGGACATTAAAATGCCAAAGGTAAAAACAAGTAGAGCAGCTGCAAAGCGTTTCAAAAAAACAGGTACTGGTCAGTTAAAGAGAATGAAAGCTTATAAGAGCCACATCTTAACAAAGAAATCTGCAAAGAGAAAGAGAAATCTCAGACATGCAGCTATGACAGATTCAACTAACGCAAAGGTAATGAAGAAGATTTTACCTTACCTGTAATAGAAACGGAGGAACGACAAAATGGCAAGAATTAAAGGCGGCTTAAACGCTAAGAAGAAACATAACAGAGTTTTAAAACTGGCTAAAGGTTACAGAGGTGCCAGATCTAAACAGTATAGAGTAGCAAAACAGTCCGTAATGAGAGCTTTAACAAGTTCTTATGCAGGCAGAAAACAGAGAAAACGTCAGTTCAGACAGCTTTGGATCGCAAGAATCAACGCAGCTGCAAGAATGAACGGTTTATCTTACAGCAAACTGATGCATGGTCTTAAGCTTGCAGGTGTTGAAGTCAACAGAAAGATGCTTTCTGAAATGGCTATTAGCGATGCAGCAGCTTTCACAGCATTATGTGAAACAGCAAAGGCTAAACTTGCTTAATCAGAATTAAGAATACGATAGAAGAGCATTCCGATAGATGTCGGGATGCTCTTTATTTTCAAAAGACAGAAGTTACCCAGAAAATGTATGTGTTGAAACAGGCAGCGAAAATCAGATAGAGTGAAAACATAGAAAAAGAACTCTCAGAGGAATGCCAACGGGCATTTCCTCCGGGAGTTCCAGAGATTAACTATATCTTATAGATCAAATAATCTATAAACTCGAAATATTAGTTCTCGTAGCCGTGTGCTTCACCAACACCTGTTGGGTTGCATTTAGCCATTGCAAGGTACATAGCGTCACGAGCTTCGATAGCCTTATCAGCCTTGTCACCGCTGTAATCATAGAAGCCTTTGCCTGTCTTAACACCGTAGTTGCCAGCCTGGTAAATTGCTTCGAATTCACCTGATGGATACTTAGCGTCTGAAAGGTCTTCCCAAAGATATGTAGCGATGTGATGATGAACATCAAGACCACCCTGGTCAACAACTTCGCAAGGTCCAAGGCAGGCATAACGGAAGCCAAGGCCGTACTTCATAGCGCCATCAACGTCTTTGTAGTCACCGATACCCTGTTCAACGATGTAAACAGCTTCACGAAGGATAGCAGCCTGAATTCTGTTGCCGATGAAGCCAAGAGCATCTTTCTTAACGTAGATAGGTTTCTTGCCAATCTTTAAGGACAGCTGGTAAACTGTATCAGCGATTTCCTGCTTTGTCTCATCGTTGTTGATAACTTCGATCAGAGGAACGATGTGAGGTGGGTTGAACCAATGCATACCGCAAGCTCTTGTCTTATCTTTGCAGTTAGCGAAAATCTTGTTGATAGAAAGACCGGATGTGTTAGTAGCAAGGATACAGTCAGGGGATACAACAGCTTCTGCCTTTACCCAGAAATCCTGTTTAACGTCAAGTCTTTCAAGAACGGATTCAACGATGATATCGCAGTCTTTAAGACCATTGATATCGCCTGTAAAGCTGAGCTTTGTCTTGATCTCAGCAGACTGCTCTGCTGTGATATCACCAGCTTCAACTAAGCTTGCCTGGTTGATCTCTACAAGATGTTTACCTCTTTCAAGACCTGCTTCAAATGCATCATAAATGATAACTGTGTAACCATACTGTGCGAAAATCTGAGCCATGGAAGCGCCCATTGTACCTGCACCAGCAATACCAACTACTTTAATTTCGTCGAGTGTCATAATTAAGTCTCCCTTCATATATTTAATATATGTTTTCCACCTATTATTATAGTAAACTGTACCAATAATGTCAAATATTGATTTCAAAGTGCTGTAAATTTTTATCAAACATGATATAATGAGCGTTAGCGAGCGGGAGCAAGCAATGCTTGTTCATCGCGAGCGGCGAATGGCGATCATGATAGCTGCGTATGCAGCGTCAAGCACCAAAGGTGCGAATCATGATATACTAGGCATATAAAAAACGAATGATTAAGAAAACAGGAGGAGCAGTGATGTATAAAGTAGAAATTCATGTTCAGGAAAAGGGCAGTAAAGAGAAGAAGGAGACTTTTGTGATCGGAGATATTGATTCCTCTGCCTATCATGATGAGATGAATGCGGTTTCAGATTATCTGTACGGACTTGATATTCCCTTCGATGTGGATGCGGACGGCGATATGATGATTGATGATATTTTGATCAGTTTGTCGGAAGAGGAAGATTTTGAACAGTCTTTTACAGCAGGAAAGACGACATATCTTGTTCAGGGAAAGAAAGAGGATTAGCATGGAGGCGTTTTATGCAGCAATGCATCATAAGCTAAGTGCATATACGACAAAAAGCTTCATATATCGGGGAACGAACACCTGATATATGAAGCTTTTGTGCGCTTAATGATTAAAGTTGCAGTGCCTTTCTGACAGAAGGAATGATCAGACCGGCCACAAGGCCGATAAGCAAACCTGTAATGATGCCGGCGATCATAAGTACCGGGAGATAGAAAAGCAGATTCAGGTTCTTGACAACGAATACAGCCACCAGAATCTGGCCAATGTTGTGGCTGATGCCGCCGGCAACACTGACACTCATCGTGGAGAGACCTTTGATCCTGCGGCAGAGAACCATCACTGCGAAACTCAGAAGTCCCCCGGTGATACTGTAGAGCAGAGCGGCCATATTGCCGAATGTAAAGGATACAAGCAGAATACGTACAACGGAAATCATCAGTGCCTGTCTGGCATTCAGCAGATACAGGGCCACAACGACCACCAGATTGGCCAGTCCGAGCTTGATGCCGGGAATGCCGAAGTTAAATGGAATCAGTACTTCTACATAGCTGAGAATCATTGCCAATGCAACCAGAAGTGCTGAAATAGTCAGTTTTTTTGTCATAATGAAAAACTCCTTATTGTGTCACAACATCGACGTCAGATACTTCGCCGCCGGTAATCTCAACCACCAGCTCATGAGGCAGACAGATGATCGTTTCATGGCCGGCATGAATGGCTGCGTGCTGGACACAGTATTGATCCGGACAATCGGCATCCGCCATGTGGACGCTGCCATTCTCAATGACCACTTTGTTGTAGCCTTTAGCGTCATTGATCTCAATGGTACGGGACTGATCCAGGGGATAAGTGCCGTAGATCTCACCGCCAATTGTGATGGTGACGGATGCTCCGGTCTGATGCTGAAGAAACTGTGTCACACCCAGGCCGATCAGGGCAATAACGAGTAAAACGCCGATCAGGATAAAATCTTTCTTTTTAGGCATGGGAAATCTCCAATTCTTTTTTTGCTTCTTATATTATAGGTGATGGCAAAAGATATGTCAAAGATAAGTCATCGGTATTAATGAGAAATAACGTTCAGTAAGTACCCAAAGGGAATGTTTTGTAAAAACAATATACAATTTAAAAAATTTAAAAAAATACGAAAAATATTGTTGACAGAAGATGAAACAAATGATATGATATTATTTGTGAGCGGCACAGACGCTTGCGATTATCTAAAACGCAGTTGTGGCGGAATTGGCATACGCGCTAGACTAAGGATCTAGTCTGGGTTAACTGGGTACGGGTTCAAGTCCCGTCAACTGCATGAAAGCGGTTTCCATATGGAAGCCGCTTTTTAAATAGAAGGTGAATAGAATAAATATAGAAAAAATTTTATTTAAAAAACCTTTGACAAAAAAATAAATATATGTTATATTATTTAGGCAATATCAAACGCAGTTGTGGCGGAATTGGCATACGCGCTAGACTAAGGATCTAGTCTGGGTTAACTGGGTACGGGTTCAAGTCCCGTCAACTGCATAGAAGCGGTTTCCATATGGAAACCGCTTTTTCGCGTCAATAGTAAGCTAAAGTGCACAATTGGTTCTATTTTGTAACCAACGGATTTCTCTTCCATAATAATATGACAGGAGGGAAAATGGATGCTTAAAAATTGTGTATTTAAAGATTCTGTGAATACAAGAAAGTGGATGGTCAATGCTGGCATTCGAGCTGTTAAAACAATGGCGCAGACAGCAGTGGCGGTTATGGGAACCAGTACAGTTTTGTCAGCTATTGACTGGCGGATGGTTTTGTCTTCTGCTATTGTGGCAGGAATTGTCAGTATATTGACGTCAGTGGCAGGCCTTCCGGAAGCTCCTTGTGAGGGAGAGTGACTCATCAGGATGAATGGGTGAAAAACAGCAATTTGCATAGAGATTTGACCTTGATTACAGACGAAGAATAGGATATTATATTATAAGCTGGATCAACGAGCAAAATTCACCGAAATTACATGACGGTGATGCATCCGTGTAAAAGATAACGGCCGCTTCGGCGGCCATAGTGAATAAAGGAGAGACGAAGTTATGGGTAAGACAGTAAGAACAAGATTTGCTCCAAGTCCGACAGGAAGAATGCATGTGGGCAACTTAAGAACAGCATTATATGCGTATCTGATCGCGAAGCATGAGGGCGGACAGTTTTTATTAAGAATAGAAGATACAGACCAGGAGAGAGAGATGGAAGGTGCGGTAGATATCATTTATCGTACACTGGCCAGCACAGGTCTGATCCATGATGAAGGCCCGGATAAGGATGGCGGCGTAGGCCCTTATGTTCAGAGTGAGAGACAGGCGCAGGGCATTTATCTTGAGTATGCGAAGAAACTGATTGACAAGGGCGAAGCTTATTACTGCTTCTGCGATGAAGAGCGCCTTGCAACGCTGCATACAACCGTGAATGGCAAAGAGATTTTTCACTATGACAAGCATTGTCTGCATCTGAGCAAGGAAGAAGTTGAAGCCAAGCTGGCAGCAGGTGTACCTTATGTTATCAGACAGAACAATCCTGTTGAAGGCACAACTACTTTCCATGATGAGATTTATGGCGATATCACCGTGCCGAATGCAGAATTGGATGATATGATCCTGATCAAGTCCGATGGTTTTCCTACATACAACTTTGCGAATGTTGTGGATGACCATTTGATGGGCATTACACATGTTGTCAGAGGTAATGAATATCTTTCTTCTTCTCCGAAGTACAATCGTCTGTATGATGCATTCGGATGGGAAGTACCGGTTTATGTGCATTGTCCGCTGATCACCAATGAGGAACACAAGAAGCTCAGTAAGAGAAGTGGTCATGCTTCCTATGAAGATCTTATTGACCAGGGATTTCTGACAGAGTCGGTTATTAACTTTGTGGCACTTCTCGGATGGAGTCCTGAGGACAACAATGAATTCTTTACACTGGATGAACTGGTGAAGGAATTTGATTATCATCATATGAGTAAGACCCCGGCTGTTTTTGATATGACAAAACTTCGCTGGATGAATGGTGAGTATCTGAAGAAGATGGATTTTGACAAGTTCTATGAGATGGCACTGCCGCATATGAAGGAAGTTGTTTCAAGGGATGTGAACTTTGAGAAGCTGGCATCTATGATCAAGACACGTATCGAGATCTGGGCAGATATCAAGGATCAGATCGATTTTATCGAACAGGTACCGGATTATGATATCAATATGTACGTACACAAGAAGAATAAGACAAATCTTGAGAATTCTCTGGAAGTGCTGAAGGAGGTGCAGCCTTTACTGGAGAAACAGGAAGACTACAGCAATGATGCGCTGTTTGAACTGCTGGGTCAGTATGCAAAGGATAAAGAGAAGAAGGTAGGTTTTGTTATGTGGCCGATCCGTGTGGCTTTATCCGGCAAGCAGATGACACCTGGTGGTGCAACTGAACTGATGGAAGTACTTGGCAAGGAAGAATCTCTTGCAAGAATTCAGACAGCCATCGACAGATTAAGCCAGGAAGCATAGGAGGCTTTATGGAGTTAAATAAGTCTCAGCTTCAGGCAGTCTGCCATGATAAGGGGCCGATGATGGTACTTGCCGGACCGGGTTCGGGCAAGACCATGGTCATCACCCATCGTGTGAAATGGCTGATTGAGCATGCCGGTGTCCATCCGGCGGGCATACTGGTTGTGACCTTTACAAAAGCTGCCGCAGATGAAATGCGGCAGCGTTTTGTTTCTCTGATGGACGGCAGGACGATGCCAGTGAGTTTCGGTACTTTTCATGCAATTTTCTTTTCGGTGCTGAAACATGCTTATAACTATACGGCATCCAATATCATTCGTGAGGAGCAGAAACAGCAGCTGATCCGGGAGATCATTGAAGATATGCCTGTAGAACCGGATAATGTCAGTGAGTTTGTCAATGATGTGCTCAGTGAGATTGGACTTGTTAAAGGAAGCGTGATGGATATTGAGCATTATTATGCCACCAGCTGTGCAACATCCGTGTTCAGAGATATTTATAAACAGTATGTTCAGAGGATGGAGAATAGCCGTCTGATTGATTTTGAGGACATGTTGGTTTATACTTGGGAACTTTTTACCCAGCGAAAGGATATTCTTGCAGCCTGGCAGCATAAGTTTCAATATATCCTGATCGATGAGTTTCAGGACATTAACTTGCTGCAGTACAAGCTGATCCGGATGCTGGCATTGCCGCAGAACAATATTTTTATTGTGGGGGATGATGACCAGTCTATTTATGGATTCAGGGGGGCCAGGCCTGAGATCATGCTGAACTTTGAGAAAGATTTTTCGGATGTGAAGAAGGTTTTCCTTTCTGTCAATTACCGCAGTCAGGCAGCTATCGTACGCGGGGCGGGATGCGTGATCAAGAATAACAAACAGCGTTTTGACAAGCAGATCCGGGCTGTGCGGCCGGAGGAGGAACCGGTGGATATCCGTGTTTTCCAGGGACCGGCTGATGAGAATGCGGCGGTTATCCGTGAAATCCGTGATTACCATGATCAGGGGATTCCGTATCATGCGATGGCGGTGCTGTTTCGAACCAATACCCAGGCCAGAATGCTGTTGGAGAAGATGATGGAGTATAATATTCCATTTAAAATGCAGGATGCCATGCCGAATATCTATCAGCACTGGGTAACCCAGGATATTATGGCTTATATCCAGATTGCTCTCGGAAGTACGGCCAGAAGTCATTATCTGAGGATTATCAATCGGCCGAACCGTTATGTGAGCAGACAGATGTTGGGTGAGCGTCAGGTGGCTTTTGATGTGCTGCTGGAGCAGTATAAGGATAAGCCATGGATGCAGGAGCGTTTGTCGAAGTTTGCTTATGATGTGCATATGTTGACGCAGATGCAGCCCTTTGCAGCCATTAATTACATACGGCATGGGATTGGATATGATGAATTTCTTGAGAAGTATGCCGAAGAACGGAAGATGGACGGACAGGATTTAATTGAGTTGCTGGATGAACTTCAGGATAGTGCCAGGAATTATGCGACGTATGAGGAATGGTTTGGACATATTGAAGAATATACAGAACAACTGCGAAAGCAGACCAGAAAACAGCGCGAAGAGAAGACGGATGGCGTGGCTCTGGCAACAATGCATCATTCCAAGGGATTGGAGTATCAGATTGTTTTTATCGTGGATGCCAATGAGACAGTGACGCCGCATCATAAAGCCCTTCTGGATGCAGATATTGAAGAAGAGCGCCGGATGTTTTATGTGGCTATGACCCGTGCAAAGTCCAGACTGCATATTTTCTTTTTGAAAGAGCGTTATGGACGGCCAATGGTGATGTCACGTTTTGTTGGAGAGATTCTTGTGGACAGAGATGCGGTCAAACCGGGTATGCGCGTGCAGCATCAGACATATGGCGCCGGTGTGATCAAGGAAGTGACGGATAAAGCGATTGTTATCCGGTTCGACAAAATACGACAGGAAAAGAAACTGGATATTCAATTTTGTCTGGCAAATCAATTGTTAAAAATACAGTCTTAGTATTGAAAAAATACAGGAAGTATGTTATAAAGTTAAGGAACTGATTGATTGTTTTCAGACTGTTTAGAAGGAGAAGATTCTGACTTTCGGACAGCGGAACATTTTTATGAAATGAGGTAAGTAATTAAATGGGACAACCAAAAGACTCTGAGTTTAAAGACAGAGATACAATGACACTTGATCTGGATGACGGCGGAAAGCTGGAATGTATCGTTTTGAATGTTTTTCCGGTGAATAACAGAGAGTATATCGCACTTCTGCCAATGAATGACGAAGGCCATGTGGAAGAGGATGCACAGATCTTCCTGTATCGGTTCGAAGAACTGGGAGATGATGAGGTGAATCTTGAGACGATCGAGGACGATGATGAGTTTGAGCTTGTATCAGATTACTTCGATGAGATGCTCGATGAACAGGAGTTCAATGAGTTATTCAACGGCGCAGAGTAGTCGCAGTGAATGCAACCGTATATACGTATATAGATAAAGCTGCTGCTTTACGGGAAACCGCAGAGCAGCAGCTTTTTTATGTAATAGGAAATTCTGTTGGAATTTCCTATTACATAAAAAGGCACTGCGTGCCAGAAAGCGCAGTTCGCGGAGAGGAATATATAGTTGTGCTATCCGCTTACGCGCGAAAGTGTGCGTCAAGCGCACACTTTGTTTAGTGTTGTATTATTTATCCGCGTTCAGACTTTCAATAAAATACTTCACAGCTTCGGATATTGGCAGCTTATCATTGTAGCCGACAACAAGCTGACGGGATGGAAAGACCTCAGACATGGTCAGTTTGAAAAGGTCAGGGTCGTTATCAGGCAGGCAGAAGTCAGGAATGAACGCAATGCCAAGGCCGATACGGGCAAGGTCGATCAGCAGATCGTTGCTGCTGAGTTCGACTTCGGGTACCAGATCCAACTGGCGCTGTTGGCAGATGTTGTGAAGAAATTCGCTGGTCATACTGCTCTTGTCCAACATCAGAATCGGATACTGCAGCAATTCTTCAAAGTTCAGAGGATGATTCTTCAGATGTTCAAAGTTCCTGTTGGCAATGAAGACATCCTTGAAATCCTTGACTTTGCGGATATTGCCTACGGTATTCATTCGGGGATTCGGATAGTTGGTAACAATGAGATCCACCTGACCGTTTTCAAGAAAATCCACGCACTTGCCGGAGGTACCGTTCGTGACTTTGATATGGACATTCGGGAAATGCTCATGGAAAGCCTGAAGATAAGGAACCAGGTAATAACGGCAGATGGTGTCACTGGCACCGATACGCAGCTGACCACCGTTTAGCGCATTAGCATCCAGAATCTGGTTCTCACCGCGCATGATCAGATTCACGGCAGGCTCGATGTGCTTGAAGAGAACCTCGCCTTCCGGCGTCAGTTTGACACGCTTGGTGCTTCGAATAAAAAGATGCTGATTCAGTTTCTTCTCCAGCGCCTTGATTGACTGACTGACTGCAGACTGTGAGATAAACAGGCGCTTGGAAGCATCTGAGAAGCTGAGTGTTTTGGCAACATAATAGAAAACTTTATAAAGTTCGTAATTGATATCCATAGTTCCTCCGGTCAACAGCAGTTATAAATAAATACTGTTTTATTTATTAGTAAGAATAATTAAAATATACCATAAAATGCGTAGAAAGTAAATGATAACTGTGAACGTGTCAAATGATTTTGGCAATACGAAGGGCAGATATAAAAATTGGAATTGACAGAGGAAAAAAATGGGTAAAGTGATCAAAGTAGGCCGTTATCTGGAACGACTGGATCTTTATTTTCGCTTTTTCAATGTCGTATGATAAGAAAATGAAAGAGTATATGAAGCTTGGCAATCGTCTGATGCGCAGTCACCTTAAATATAAAGAGGAAACGATGCAGAGGCTTTTGGATATTATCAATGCGGATAGTGGTGAAAAAATAATCCGATTTGAGGCGGTCAGTTGTATTAATCATTTACTGGAAGAAGGGTTTTGATGAAGATACTGAAGTTTGTCTATCGCACAAGCCAGACTTTTTCCAGTGATATTACAGATCATTATTTTACATTATGAAGGAGATGTCACCATGCAGATCGTGGCACCTACGGACGGTATCGTCTTCTTTGCCCACAATGAACCGCTGGTACTGGAGAACACGGTGGTGTTTAAGGTGATACGGCGATTGCATAAATAAGGCTACAGTTTTAAAGCACCTTTCGGACACTCGTCCACGCACTGCATACAGAGAATACATTCGGAACGGTTTTTGCGCTGCTCGGTGATGTTGAGAATTTCAACATTCATCGGGCAGTTTTTTTCGCATTTTTTGCAGCTGATACATTTATCCGGGTCCAGTTTGATATGGAAAAGGGCAAAACGGCTGGCCGGTTTCAGAAAGACGGTGACAGGGCAGATATATTTGCAGAAAGCCCGGTTGTCTTTGCAGATAAAAGCCAGTGCAATGCCAACAACATAGTATATAAGATTGCCGATGAGAAAACTGTACCACATAATTTGTTCAATGTTTTGGACATGAAGCAGAAAAAGGCTGCTGACAAAAATCAGGGAACCGAGAAAAACAATATAGCGGATGAATCCCCATTTTCTGCGGGAAGATGCGGGCGTTTTAAAAGGCAGTAAATCAAGGATCATAGCTGTCCAGCAGGCATAGCCGCACCAGCCTCGTCCGAAGATAAATGGGCCAAAGATTTTGGCCACGGCATAGTGGATGGTGGCGGCTTCAAAAACACCCAGGAACAGATAATACCAAAAACCTTCAATCTGCATGTTCTCATGCTGAAGAAAGCCGAGATAGCCCAGCATATAAAGCCCAACGGCAAACTGAATGACATGGCGGGCATATTTCTGTTTGCGGGCAAAGAGAAAAAGTCCGATGGCAATGGATGTGCCTATGTATGAAAAATTAAAAAGATAAAAGATATTGTCAAGTGCCTGCCAGAGAATGACGGCAATACTTTCAAAAACCAGCCACATAATGATTGGAATAGAATAGTTTTTCAGCATAAGAACCTCCTGAGGGAATATGAAAGAGAATGAAAGACGCTTCACGTTTTTAAAGGGTTACCCGGATAGCGGTATTAATGATTGTAAAAAAACTCTAAATAAAAAAGCTTTCTATAAAAGAATTGTAGCATAGAAAGCTTTTTGGGGATATAAAAATTTTCTCAGACTTCTCTTTTTTTCGCCGGTTCCGGCTCAAAGGCATAGACATCGTTAATATTATCCAGTTCTACATCATTCAGGGGTCCGGTGTAAACAACGCCGGTGCATTCCGTGTCGGAAGCACTTGTTTTCAGATAATCCAGGTGATCGCATTTTTCATTATGCCTGGTAATGGATTTTTTTGCCATAATTATTACATCTCCTTATAAAATGATGAGTGCTCTTTATAGATAGGATAAGCAGTATGTTCGTTTTTATGCAGATTTGCTCATTAGCGGAAGTCATAAATGAATTTAAATATATTAATTTTATTAATAAAAATATTTGTGATATAGTAAAAAGGTAAATTAAGATACCATGCCGAATTAAGGGAGGTCATTATGAGCAGCGTTAGAAGAATATATGTGGAGAAGAAACCGGCTTATGCCGTAGCAGCCAAGGATTTGTTTGAGAATATCCGTGATTACCTTGGTATCCGCACAGTAACTGGTGTTCGTGTACTCATTCGTTATGACATTGAAAATATTTCCGACAAAACTTATGAGGAGGCCAAGATTACGATTTTTTCCGAGCCTCCGGTTGATGTATTATATGAAGAAACATTTCCGATGCAGGAAGGAGAAAATGCTTTTTCTGTTGAGGCACTGCCTGGACAGTTTGATCAGAGAGCCGATTCTGCTGAACAGTGTGTCAAGCTTTTGAATGAAAATGAAGAACCGGTGATCCGTTCCGCAACAACCTATGTGATTAAAGGCACATGTTCTGAGGAGGAACTGGCACATATCAAAAATTTCTGTATCAACCCTGTAGATTCCAGAGAGAACAATGCAGATAAGCCTGAAACACTGGTGACAGAATATGAAGAACCGGCAGATGTGAAGATTTTTGATGGTTTCAGAACCATGCCGGAAGCAGAATTAAAGGCACTTTATGATTCTCTGGGACTGGCCATGACATTCAAGGATTTCCAGTTCATTCAGGAACATTTTGCAGCAGAAGAGAGTCGTGATCCATCTATGACAGAGATTCGAGTGCTGGATACATACTGGTCTGATCATTGCCGTCATACCACATTCCAGACCGAATTGAAGAATGTCACATTTGAGGATGGCGATTACAAGGAAACAATGCAGGCTGCTTATGATATGTATCAGGCTCATCGTGCAGAAATCTTTGCAGGACGAAAGGATAAATATGTGTCCCTGATGGATATTGCCCTGATGGCTATGAGAAAACTGAAGAAAGACGGCAAGTTAGATGATCAGGAAGAGACAGACGAGATCAATGCCTGCAGTATTATTGTTCCTGTTGAGATTGACGGAAAGACAGAAGAGTGGCTCATTAACTTCAAGAATGAGACACATAATCATCCAACAGAAATCGAGCCTTTCGGTGGTGCAGCTACCTGCCTCGGTGGTGCGATCCGTGACCCACTGTCAGGACGTACTTATGTTTACCAGGCCATGCGTGTGACAGGTGCGGCAGACCCTACTGTACCAATGGAGAAGACTCTGGAAGGCAAGCTGCCTCAGAGAAAACTGGTGACAGGTGCAGCCAGCGGCTACAGCTCCTATGGTAATCAGATTGGTCTGGCCACAGGTCTTGTCAATGAGATCTATCATCCGGATTATGTGGCAAAACGTATGGAGATCGGTGCGGTGATGGCAGCGGCTCCTAGAAGCAATGTTATCAGAGAGACTTCTGATCCGGGAGATATTATTATTCTTCTTGGCGGACGTACAGGCCGTGACGGCTGCGGCGGTGCAACTGGTTCCTCAAAGGCTCATAACTCTCAGTCCATCGACACCTGCGGTGCGGAAGTTCAGAAAGGTAATGCGCCGACAGAGAGAAAGCTTCAGCGTCTGTTCAGACGTCCGGAAGTTTCAAGCCTGATTAAGAAATGCAATGACTTTGGTGCCGGTGGTGTATCCGTTGCTATCGGCGAGCTGGCAGCAGGTCTTCAGATCCAGTTAGATAAAGTACCGAAGAAATATGCC
>NZ_JBBMEK010000056.1:0-14455 GCF_040096555.1 Coprococcus intestinihominis
GATAAGGTGTGTGAATTTTATGAAGATCAGGTAAACAGTGATAATGATGAATATCTGGAAAGCACAGGGTACTCACTAATTGATTTTACAACAGGAGAACTTTATACCCTATCTGATCCGTATCGGGGATATAGTATTCGGGATTATATGATCCGGTATGATTATAGAGAACAGGGAGACGGAGAAAAATATATAGATTTGCTGATCTTCTATGCTCCGATCCGGGGAGAGGAAGGTTAAGAAAAGAGGAAACTATGCAGACAAGGCAGGAGGCAATACAATATTGCCATTCATTTCAAGATGTATATGAAGATTATCCTTTTCATGATGATAACTGGTGTGTTATGCGTCATAAGGGAAATAAGAAAACATTTGCGCTTATTTATGATAAAGATGGTTATGTATGGATAAATGTAAAATGTGATCCGGAATGGAGAGAGTTCTGGAGAAATGCTTTTGAATCTGTGATCCCAGCTTATCATATGAACAAGACACACTGGAATTCTATTATCTTGGATGGCTCTGTTCCTGATAAAGATATCTGGCGGATGATCGGGGAAAGTTATGATCTGACGAAAGGAAAGAAAAAATGAGGATATTAGTAGATGCGGATTCCTGTCCTGTGGTGTCAATCGTAGAAAAAACAGCAAAGAAATATGAAATCCCTGTTGTTCTTTTATGTGATACAAACCATGAGTTAAACCAGATAGGGATAAAAATAGATATGTATCGGCAGGAGTACAGATTTACTCCTGCTTTCGCCTTTATTCAGGCGGTTTGACGTGTAGTACGCCGCATATATTCCCGCTCCATTTCCCGCATTTCCTCGTCTGTGGGAATATCCACAATCCCGACATAGGAATAGTAAATGTCGATTTGCTGTGTCCGTTTCCCGTCCTTTTTCTCACGCTCATGGATTACGATTTTATCCACAAATGCGTTTAGGATTTCGGGCGTGAGTTCGTCAATGCGGGTATATTTCTTCGTGACGGCTATCAGCTTTGCTACATTGGTCACTTCCATATCGGCTTGGCTGACCTCTGCGGTCAACGCTTCGATTTCACGCTTTAACTGTCCCTGCTCCGCTTCATATCCGTCTGACAGCTTGCAAAAGCGTTCGTCATTCAGTTTTCCGCTGACATTGTCCTCGTAGATTTTGCGGAACAGGCGGTCAAGCTCATCCATCCGCTTTTCGTCTTTTTCTATCTGTTTCTGCTTTGCGGACAGTTCGTATCGGCGTTCCGCAAGGGTGGTGTCTATCTGCCGTCGGATAAATACCCGCTCAAACTGCTGTAAATAGGACAGGAAATGCTGAAGCTGTTTCAAAACCAACTGGTTTAATGCGTCCTCTCGGATATAATGCTGCGTGCAGTTCTGCGTGCGGCTCGTCCGTTTGTACTGCGAACAGCGGAAATGGGCGTATCCGTTGGCAGTGGCAAGGCTTAACTTTGCCCCGCAGTCGGCACAATAGAGCAGTCCAGAAAACATGCTCGTAATCCCGCTTTTGTTCGGTCTGCGTTTGTTTTCCCGTATTATCTGTACCTTTTCCCATATATCCCTGTCAATGATGGGGGCATGGGCATTTTCGATATACGCCCGCCTGTCCTTTGCGGTGGGGATGCGTTTTTTGCTCTTAAAGCCAAGCCTTGTGGATTTGAAGCTTTCCGTTATGCCGATATATGCTACGTTTTCCAGAATGGCGGCTACGGCAGATGTTTCCCAGCAATACGGGTCTTCCGACACTTTTGCAACGCCGATTCCCTTTGACGCTTTGTAGGCTGACGGGGTAAGCGTCCTGTCTTTCCAGAGGGTTGTGGCTATGGCAGACACGCCCTTTCCCTGCATGCAGAGGGAGAATATCCTGCGGACGACTGCCGCCGCTTCCCCGTCCACAAGCCATCGGGTCTTGTCATCTGGATTCCGTAAATATCCATAAGGCGGCGCACCCAGATGTTCGCCTGCAAGCCCCTTCGCTTTCTTAACTTCCTTTACCTTTTTGCTCGTGCTTTTGGGATACCATTCGTTAAAAAGGTTGGTAAAGGCGGCAAATTCATTGCTCTCAAGGCTGCCAGTGTCCACGTTGTCCATGATGGCGATGAACCTCACGCCCGCTTCGGGATAGATGATTTCGGAGTAAGAGCCGACCTCAATATAATTCCTGCCGAAGCGTGACAAATCTTCTTGTGTCAAGTAGGGACTAAAAAAATTTTGAGAATTTACAAGCCGTTCATAGGTGGACAACCACCCGTGAACGGCTTGCGTTTTCTCTACGCTCTTGTGCCGTTCTTTGTGCGACGCTTCTTATACGCCGCCGCAAATGCCTCCAACATCGGAGTGACCGGAAGCTCGTTGTCAGGCTTGGACAGATACTCGAACCGGATGCCGTTCTCCCGGAACTTTCGCTCAAACCTCATGAAAGAGGAAGTGTCCCGGCTGATTCGCGAGGTGTCGCGGGTGAGGATCGTACCGATGTCCTGACGCTTTGCTTCGTTCAGCAGGAAGTTCATGATACCTTCCGTATGGACGCCGGAGATGCCGTCTGCCGCCACAGCAGCAGCCACCTCATAGCCTTTGTCCTTCGCATAGCGTTCCAGCTCTTCCCGCTGGTCTGCTGCCGCAAGCTGATCCGCACAGGCAACGCGGATATAAAGAAATACTTTCATTTGGCTTCTCCTTCTGATGTAGTGAGGAAGTCCTTGAACTTCCAGACGATTTCTATGTTGTCAAGATCGTAAATGTAGACCGCAGAAATGAATGCGTGGGTCAGCTCATAGGTCAGAGCTTTGCAGTCGGCGTACTGTTCGCAGACCGCATCCAGCTTTTCATCTGAACAGGCGGTCTCGGAGTCAAGCTCCTTCATCCGCTCGTGACTGCGCTGGATTGCTCCATCGTTTTCAGCAATCTTCACATCCGCTGCCGCCTTCTGCTGAATGTACGCCTCCTTCGTGATGCTTCCGGCTGCATACTTCTCGTAGAGCCTCAGCTTGGACGCCTTGTGCTGCTCGTTCTGCTTTTGCAGAGTGCGGATTTTATCAGCACATTCCTTGATGGCAGATTTCCGCAGATCACCGACTTCGCGGTTCTGTATTGCTTCCTTCTGTGCCAAAGCAAGAAACTGAGTAAGGGCATGGAAGACAACCTTCTCAATATCCATTTCCGGAAAGCTCCTGCCAACCGGACAGTCTGTGTTTCCGTTGTTGACCGAGTGAATGCACTGGAAGTATCGAATGCCAGCCTTGTTCTTTCGGCGTGTCATAGCACGTTTACAGTTACCGCAGCGGACGAGTCCCTTGAGCGGATAGTCATGCTGCTTGCGCGTGGGATTCCGTCCTCCGCCTCGAATGACCTTCTGAGCAAGCTCAAAGTCTTCCTTGCTGATAATAGCTTCATGCGTTCCTTCTACGATAATCGGCTCATTGACAACACGCTTTTTTGAGCCGACACCGCAGGACTTCATTTTGCGGCTGACCAGTGTTCCGGTGTAAACAAGGTTTTTGAGGATGTTATAGACCATCACGGTTTCCCAACTGATTTTCTCGCTCATGTTACTGAACTTCTTCTTGTCGGAATGCTTGCTCTTGAAGTATTGCCCCGGCGTCGGGATGCCTTCATCATTCAGGCTGCGGGCGATCTGAGAGGTGTTGCTGCCTTCCAGCGCCTCGCGGAAAATACGACGGATCACATCAGCCGCCTCCGGGTCTACGGCAAGTTTGTTCCGAATGGTGGGATGCAGGACGTAGCCGTATGGGGCGTAGCCACCGACATACTTGCCCTGCTTCATCATCTGGATTTTTGCCGATGTGGTCTTTACGGAAAGGTCTTTGCTGTATGCGGCGTAGATGATGCTGCGCATAACCACTTCCAGACCGCCCGTTGTGCCTTTGTAATCGTCGCTGTCATAGCCGTCGTTGATGGAAATAAAGCGGACGCCCATGAATGGAAAAGTGCATTCCAGATAGTTTCCCGTTTCAATGTAGTCACGAGAAAAGCGGGAAAAGTCTTTGACGCAGATCAGATCGATTTCGCCGCGCTTGACCTTCTCCATCATCTGCGTGAACTGAGGACGGTGAAAGTTCGTGCCGGTATAACCGTCATCCGCAAACTCAGACCGCTGACAGTGAGACAACTCCGGGTGATTGTCGAGAAAGCGATTGATGAGCATACGCTGGTTGCCGATGCTGTCACTTTCCGCCTTGCTGCCATAGCCGGTATCTTCATCAGCCATTGAGAGGCGGATGTAGATGCCGATGTTGTATTCCTTGCTCATTTACATCGCCTCCTGTACTTCCTTGATACTCTGAACGGTCAGAGCGTAAATATCGCCGTATTTCATGACCAGCTCGATTGAGCCGTCCTCATGGACTTTCACAAGCTCTACGGACTCGTCAACTAACTCCTGAGAGAGCATCGTTGCACCGCTGACGGATTTCATCAGCGTGAGCCACTTGTTGTCCTCGGACATTGCCTCGGCAAACTTTACCTTCCGCTGAACCGCTTCATCCAACCGCCGGGAAAGGTTAGCATACTGCTCATCGTAGGCTTTCTTGGCAAAGACGTATTCCTCTTCATCGAGAATGCCTTCTGTGAAGTCCTCATAGAGCCGAGTACGCTTCTTGGAGATGCCGCTGAGTTTCAGATTCAGGCTTGTGATGAGCGCATTCTGCTGATCGCGGATGCTGCGTTCGCCTTCACTGTTTCTCAGTTTGGCAAGCAGCTTGTCGTAATTGAGAGCCGCCTTGACTTGAAGCTGGATCGCCGCAAGCACATCGGCTTCGAGCTTATCCTGCCGCGTATAGTGCGGCGTACAGAGGTTGCCGCGCTTGACGGATGAACTGCACTCATAGAAGGCGTACCATGCGCCGTCCTTGCGCTTGTCAACGCGCTTGCGATGGAAGTAGAGCTTTTTGCCGCAGTCTGCGCAGACGATTTTGTCTTCAAAGAGATTGATCAGCGTAGCGCGGATTTCTTCCGTGCGCTCCATCTTCTCAACCCTTGTCCTTGCAGCAGCGTTCCGCATTTCTCGTACCTTCTGGAAGTCCTCACGGGAGATAATCGCCTCGTGAGTATTGGGAAAAACAATCCATTCCTCACGGTCAATGTGCTGATTCTTGACGCCCTTGTAGATGGCGTTCAGCGTCCGTCCGAGAACGGTATCTCCGACGTAATGGGGATTATCCAGAATGGTAGTCAGTGAAGACTTGTTCCAAATCTTCTTTGCCGTAGCATTGCCTGTGCGGACGCCGACCTGATACTTCTGAAACTCCGGATTGGGTGCGTTCATTGCATCAAGCCGGTCTGCAATCGCAGGAAGGGACAGTCCTTCAATTTTCCATTGGAAAATCTTCCGGACAATCGGTGCGGTTTCTTCATCGAAAACCATATTGCTGTGTTCTTCATCCCAGCGATAACCATACGGGAGATTGCGCTTCTTGAACTCTCCACTTTCCATCTGTGCTTTGAGCGCAGTAGAAACCTTGCGGGAGATGTCCTTCGAGTAAAGGGTGTTGATCATGTTTTGCAGAGGGATAATGAGGCTTTCGCCGGAGCCGTCCGTATCAAAGTTGTCGTAGTTCTCTTTGATGGCGATAAACCGAAGCCCGATCTGCGGAAAGACCCGTTCCAGATAGGTTCCAGCCTCGATGTAGTCACGCCCGAACCGGCTGAGATCACGAACTACAAGGCACTTGATCCTGCCGGTGCGGATGTCGTTCATCAGCCGGTTGAACTCCGGTCTATCAAAAACCGTTCCTGTTCGTCCGTTGTCCACATAGGTATCTATCAGATTCAGGTAGGGACGCTCTGCAATGTAGGACTTGCAAATCTCAATCTGATTTGCGATGACATCCACCTTTTCGGACTTGCCGCTGTTTTCAACGGAAAGACGGGCATAGATGGCTGTTGAGAAGACCTCGGAAGAAACACATTCGATAACCGGCTCTTCGACTGCAATTTGCTTTCTGCTTTTTCTTGCCATTTGCTCATCCCTCCTTTATACGGCAATATCCAGTTCATCGGCATAGCCGAGAACGTATTCAATCGTCTGCTGGTATTCGTCCCTGTATTTGAAGACGATTTCGATTGCATGGTTTTCGTGAATCAGAATGCGGTCAACAAGGGACATCAGCACACGGCGGTTCAGTTCTTCGACGTTTTCATACTGCTTGAAAAGCGTTACCCAGTTCCGTTCAGTCGTGCCGGTTGTCACCGTCTGCTTCATTTCTTTTTTGACCCGCAGAAGTGCCTCCTGCTTGTCCTCAATGGTTTTGGTGTAGCTGTTGCGGAACTCGAAGTATTCCGATTTATCAATGACGCCGCCGATGAAGTTCTCGTAAAGCCCCAGCTTGAGCTTTTGATACCGCTCAATCTCTTCCTCGATTTTTGCAATCTGGGCTTCGTAATTGAAAGCCTTACGGCTTTGAGACGGAAGCCGCTCTATCATCGCAAGCGCGTGTTCCAGATTGATGACAAGCTCGATCTGGTCATGAATAGCACGGAAGACCTTCTCTTCAACCTCTTTTGCGGCGATGCTGTGCGGGCTGCACGTCCGGCTGTGCTTATTGGTGGAGCAGACGTAGTAGATATACTTTTTTGTCTTCGACGGGACGGTCTTGCGGATCATTGGCTGCTGACAGTCTCCGCAGAATAGGAAGCCGGAAAACAGATGCGCCTCGTCCTGATCGGGTGAACAGCGCATATCTCTCTGCATCATGACCTTGACCGCCATGAAATCCTCGTAGGACACAAGAGCTTCATGCGCATTTTCAACCTTGACCCACTCGGATTCATCCTTGCTCTTCACGACGCGGACTTTGTAGTTGGGAGTGCCGCGCTTGCCCTGAGCCAGAACGCCGATATAAACCTCGTTGGTGAGAATACGCTGGACGGCTTTGTATGTCCATTTTGCGGTATCGCAGGTCTTGAAGACGGTATCGAACTTCACACCGGCGAAATGCTTGTATTCCATTGGGGACAGGACGCCCATCTGGTTCAGACGCTTTGCAATGCGCCCAATGGAGAAGCCGTCCTTGTACATGGAAAAGATCATCTGCACATATTCGCTGACCGCTTCATCCACGATGAGCTGGTTTTTGTTCTCCGGCGATTTCATGTAGCCGTAAGGGGCGAACGAACCGACGAACTCACCGCTCTTCTGCTTGACTTCCAGACTGCTTCGGATTTTCATGGAGATGTCCTTGCAGTAAGAATCGTTAATCAAGTTTTTGAACGGGATAACAAAGGAGTCGGACTGCGGATCACCGGTCAGACTGTCATACGCATCATTGATTGCGATGAAACGTATGCCGAGCTGCGGGAATATCTTCTCAATGTAACGTCCGCCGTCGATGTAGTTTCTTGAGAAGCGGCTGAGATCCTTGACTACAATGCAGTCAAGCGCACCCTTGCGGATTGCCTCTTCCAGCTTTTTGAACTGAGGACGATTGAAGGAAACGCCGCTGTAACCGTCATCCACAAACGGCTCACAGACAAGCTCCAAATCCTCATGTCTTGCGATATAGTCCTCGCAGATGGCTCTCTGGCTGGCGATGGAGTTGCTTTCTACTTTGTCTCCATCCTCACGGGACAGACGGCAGTAGATCGCCGTGCGGTAAACCTTGTCTGGCATAAAAATAACCTCCGTTTTTCTGTTTGGTGTGGTACATCAAATCAGAAAGACGAAGGCTTGCTTCAACTCTTATGAAGAGGAACACGAAAACGCCACATGACCATCAAGGCAAGCGGCTTAATCCGTATTCTTCTTTTTTTGACCGATTAAATTATACCACAGGCTCAATCGCTTGTCCATAGAACCGGGCGAAAAGATTCAGACTGTTCATAAATCAAAGACCTCTCAGATAGTGTTCCAGACAATCTTCCATTGTCGTATCCGTCTCGGTGAAGCTGATCTTCACCACAGTTTTTCCGTCCAGATAACAATAGGGATTTCTGATCTGCTTAATGAACTCCCTCAGCCTGTCCTCTCGCGGTGCCGCAGGATCAAGCCGGATGCTGCTTCTCTGAACGAGTGTGCTTCGGTCAACCGTTTTCGGGCTGACATTTTTCATTGTTTCAATGCCCATCATATTCTAAGCACCTCCTGTTTCGTGAAAATATTCAGGACAAAAGGATATGGCAGAGCATCTTGTGAAGATACCCTGCCACATAGTTTTCATCCTGAAACTATATAGTAAGTTTCTTTTGGGTTTGTTTCATTGTCCGGCATATTTGCAGCACGCGCCCCTGCCAGAAGAACTTTGCAGTTCCGGGAATGCTGCGGACTACCAATGGTCAATCGGTATCATGGGACTCTCACCCCTCCGAGGATCGCTCCGAGCCGCCCATTCAAAGAAAAGACGGAAGTATCATTATACCCGGCATCTGCATCGTCGCAAGCAGCCGCACCACACGACTGTTATAGCTCTCCGGAGGTCGCTCACTCCCTTTCGGGAGGTCTTGGCGTCGGAAGCTGTGTTGCTTCGCAGAAGCGGAAAGATCCGCAGCACTGAACTATTCAGTTTTCAAGGAGCAGTGAAGTGGTCTGATTGACCCTTTCACTTTACAACGGACATCTTTTTGCCGTTTGTTGAGTACCGCTCAAAAAATTCTTTGAAATTTTTTCTGCACCGCTGCTTTGAGGTCAAATGCAGCTCTGATGCCGATGCCTTTCCTTCGGGCAAACTCTCGAAGAGTCAGTCCTTCACGGGTCATCGCAAGATACAATTCGCGCTGCTTCTCGGTCAGAATGGAAAGAAGCTCCTTCTCTTTGAGGGCGGTAATCAGTTCCTCCATGCAGTCGCGGGAGTCTGCCAGCCATGCAGCGGACTTCACATCGTCCTCCGGCATAGCGTCAAGGGACAGCACGGTATCAGAAATTTTCTCTGCGCCGTCCTCATCCTCAGAGGTGTTGTCAGAGCCATACGAGCGTCTGATCCGCTTTTCCTCTGCGCGAAGGATTCTCATAACCTTGCGGTCAACCTCGGAAACTTCGCCGGTTCGTTTCACGCGCACCATGCACTTGCCGTCCTCCGTAGTCCAGAGGTCGTAATCGAACGCGATAGGGGTCTTAGGGATTTTCATTGTTCATCCTTTCCGCTGCGCGGGAGCAGCGGGAAGGGTGAAGACAGAAAAAGAGCCGCATGACGGTGAGGTTTGAATCCCATGCCGATAAAACAGAGCAATTAAACTCTGTCTCATGCGGCATTAGGATGACTTCACCTATCAGGCGGCTCCACAGCTCAGCTATGACATATATTTTATTTTAGAACAGAGGCTTGTCCTCTGGTTCTTACTTGGTACGCGGTCGCAGTCTTCTCATGTTCAGCACATCAAAGACTGTGATCCGCCCGCATTTCTTGCACTTGGATTCTACATGACCCCTCGTGTCCTCGTAGACAGGAATGGCATTATGCTGACAATAGGGACATTTCAGGTATCGGGGCTTCTGCTGGGAAATGGCAACTCTTGCCCTGCGGATTTTTTCGATCAGCTCCGGCGTCGGTTCCTGAACCCGAATGGATGCTCTCTTCATTACCACACCTCCAATGGGTCAACATACTCACTGAATGGACGATCTACCATGTAGCCGAGCTGACGAAGGCGGATAGATGCCGTTGTCTTGGAGACACCGAACAACCGGCAGAAAAGGCGCAGCGTTAAGTGATCACCATACGAATACCTCCCCTCGTAATTGATCAGCGGCGTTTCTGCAAACCGACGCATTGCCAGGTCAACCTCTTTTTGAGGAAGCAGGATCGCCGCGCCCAAGACATTTGCTTGCCACTCGTTCCAGTCCTCGCGGGTTTTCAGCTCTCGCGGCGTATAGGCTGTCCGTGCGGAATATCTCATTTCGCAGGACGCCTTTACCTCTTCCGATTCCAGTTGGAAGAGAATCTGATGAGCGCACTCGTGGGCAAGGGTAAATCTGCGCTTGGCACAGAGCCGCTGCACGTTGCCGGAGAGAATGAAGCTCTCGTCCAAGATAACCTGATTACGCTTCAAAGCCAGTGTGCGCGTAATGCCAAGCTCCGTGATCTTGTACTCGGTGTCGGCATAGGCAGTGACACCGCAGATGCTTCCGTCCGGCGAGAGACGGGCGAATGATACGCGAAGACCGAGATAGTTCTTTGCAAACTGATCAATGGGTGTTGGCAAAGCTGATCGGTCGGGCTTGTCCGCCTCATCCCCGAAAAAGAATCGGTTGAAGTCCTTCGTTGTTGAGGCTGCAATTTCTTCAAGTTGGTGCTGGGATAAAATCATGAGCAGTTGTCCTCCTTTGCTTCGACGAACCACTTGTCTCCTTCGTGAAAAAGAAATGACTCCTTTCCGCGAATCTGAACTGTGTAACGGATGCCTCCGCCCCCAACCTTTTTGGATGTGGCGCGGCATTTGTATAGAATCTGGTCGATTTGAAAGATTACACCGTTGTCCCACCAGATACGGCGAGGGAGGATTGCCCCCTCCTTGTCCACATCCAGCGTAACCGGGACGTATGCTTTTCTGTACTGTGTAGCCATTTCCGTTTTTCTCACTCCTGTTCCCTCATACCGGTGTATGCCGGTACGGATGATCTTCGGCAGCATAAATGCCTGTCCATTTGAACTGCTCAAAAGATGTAACTTTTTCGTGTACAACTACTCATGCCCCTTGACAGGATGAGCAATTCAGGATATACTATGAGTAGTTGGATTGCTCAGTCATTATTATACGCACTTCAAGTGCCTTTGTCGATAGACTTGCGCAATTTGATGTCGCAAGCTTTTTGTGAACAGGAGTGATTACCAAAATGACGTTTGGAGAGAAATTCAAGGCTGAACGGGAGAAGCGGAAGCTGACCCAGCAGGAAGTAGCCGATGCACTGGGGATCAACAGGCGTATGATTACCCGGTACGAGAACGGCATTTCCTTTCCCCGCACCAAGGACGCTTACAGAAAAATCGCGGAATACTTCAAGGTGGATGTGAACTATCTGCTGACCGAGGACGAAGAGTTTGTGGTTCAGGCATCCGAGCAGTACGGCTCCCGTGGCATGAAACAGGCAAAGGACCTGATTGAAGGGATGTCCGGTTTGTTTGCGGGCGGTACGCTGTCCGAGCAGGACAAGGATGCGGTGATGAAGGCGTTGCAGGATATATATTGGGAATCCAAAGCCCGGAATGTTGAGAAATACACGCCGAAGAAATACAAGAAGACCGGTACGGACGCAGAGGAATAACTGTCTACGTCTCGGTTTCTTGACGGATTTACTTTGACTGTTTTCAACATGAAAGGGGTGAAGGTCCCGTGATAATTCGCTCCGAGGAAATATACAAAAAGGCGAACAGCATTGTCAAAAGCTGTGGAACAAGAGATACCTTGAAGATTGCCCGTGAGCTGGGCATTCATCTCCATTTTCTTGACAATCTGAACGATCTGCTCGGAATGTACACCTACCGCCATAAAGAGCGGCATATTCTTCTGAACTCCAACATGGAGTATCTGATCATGCAAATGGTTTGCGGTCACGAGATCGGGCATGATACCTTTCACCGTGATCTTGCCAAAGGAAACGAACCGCTCCCGGAGTTCGTGCTGTTCGATATGCGCACAAAACACGAATATGAGGCGAATGCGTTTGCCTCACACCTGATCATTGACGATGATGAGCTGATTGACCTGATGAAGCAGGACTACGATGTGGTGCAGCTCTCGGCTGCAATGGGAACAAACATCAACCTGATGCTGATCAAGCTCAACGAACTGAACCGCATGGGCTGGCAGCTCAACTTGCCTTATGTACCGCACTCTGACTTCCTGAAAAATGTCAGACCGGAGGGCTGAATGAGGATGAAGGATAGCAATTAGATGAACAACAACGACTATAAAGAAGCCCTTTTCTATGCCGCTTCCATCTTTAACGAACGCTTGGGAACGGAGTTCGGAGTGGACAATCTTGTGCTGCGCTGCTTTCAGACGGAAAACCAGCAGGAAGTCTTTGAGCAGTTCTGCAAGCAGTATTTCCCTGACCGGCTGGAAGACCGATATACAGAGGACGGCTATTTTGACTTTCACGCCGCTGCATTCGTCGGCACAGGAGACGGCGCGGACGGAATCCTTCTGCGCACAGATATAGCGCGTCATCCGGCAGAGTTGAAGCACATTCTTCTGCATGAGCTGGCGCATATCTTCTGCACCCGCAACGAGATTGACGGAGATAATTTCTTTGAGCGATACTGCATGGACGATACCATCAGCCGCGAAGAGGACAGAACCATTAACGCCGGTTATGCGGTCTGGCGGGAACTGATTGCGGAGCTGATTGCATTTGAGCTGGATGACAACTGCGATGTAGTTCCGGTTCGACGCAAGAAAGACCTACTCAGCTATTACGAAGGAGAACTCCTAACCGGCAACGGAAAAATGGGCGTCAGCATGATTCTCTGTGAGGCAATGACCAGTGCTGAGGGCGAAGCGTCTATGACATGGGACGCTGCCAAAAGCAAGTTTACGCGGTTCAAGCCCTTTGATGATCCACTGTACAGGGACTTGATGGAACTGGTTTTTACACACGTTAGAGAATACTTTATCGTAATCGACCGCGACTTTATCTATGAAATTGGAGTTTTGTATCTGAGCATTGCCGCACAAGCGATGATTGCGTCCCTAAAGAACAGATTTCAGGAAGAATAGGCAGACCGAAAGAGAGAAAGGACGGGCAACGATATGAAATATAAGCTGTTTCGCTCCCCCGGTAATCTGGACAAGGCAGTCCAGAAGCACGAACTGGTTGCCGTGGAGACCGGCAAGAACATTGATGATGTGGCAGACGCGCTTATCCGTGCTGTTCGGGATGATCTTGCGGAAATGCCGGAGTATGCGCACTGCGAAACCGCTGCGTATGCACCGGAGCCGGTTCAGGAGCATCGCCGCGTAAGACGTTATCAGTATGAGATGATGGGTGTTGTTTACCCGCAGTATGCGGAGAAGAATATCCTGATTGATTATGGCGTGATTGAAGAGGCGGAGTAATGTCAAAGAGATATGCCAGACAACTACATAGTGCAGATGGTTTGATTGCAGCCGTCGAGCAATACGGCTTTCTGCCCTTCTTTCGGAACGAGATTCACGGCTTCTCCATCGAGGAACTTTGCCCACCTGAGTTATGGTTTGCGGATGATGTAGATGGTCCGTGGGAATGGAAAGGACCGGCTGCGCGGAGCGGCAAATGTCTTTACGGCAAACTTTTCAACAAGAAGGCTGGATTTGTGAGCCGGGAGTGGATTCCGGACTTTGCGAACTTCCGGCGTGACGGCTATGACTTTGACGCCCGTTGGGATGACGGCTTGGCGTCCTACAAGGACAAAGAGCTTTATGAAGCCATAGCCGGTGAAGGCAGGATGCTTTCCAAACGGCTGAAAGAAGCTCTGAACTACCGCAAGGGCGGCAACACCGGTTTTGAGACGTGCATCACGCGGCTGCAAATGCAGAGCTATGTCTGCATCGCGGATTTCGTCTATATGCAGGACAGATATGGAAGACCTTATGGCTGGGGTGTCGCAGAGTATGCGACGCCGGAAGAACTTTTCGGGTACGACCTTATCACATCTGCATATCAGCGAGACCCGCAGGAATCCAAAGAGCGCATGATGCAGCATCTTTCCTCCATCCTGCCGGGTGCGTCTGTACAGCAGCTTACGAAGATATTGAAAGGATAAAACACCATGAGCAAGAAACTTGTAGCATATTTTTCTGCGTCCGGCGTGACCGCGAAGGTTGCCGAGACGCTGGCAGAAGCAATCGGCGCGGACATCTTTGAGATTGAGCCGAAGGTGCCTTACACGGAAGTTGACCTGAACTGGATGGACAAGAAAGCCCGCAGCACGATTGAGATGAACGATCCTGCCTCCCGTCCTGAGATTGCCGTCAAGCGGGACAACATGAAGGACTACGATACCATCTTTGTGGGCTTCCCGATCTGGTGGTATGTCGCGCCGACGATTATCAATACGTTCCTTGAGAGCTATGATTTGACCGGCAAGACGATCATCCCGTTTGCAACCTCCGGAGGAAGCGACATTGGCAAGACGAACGAACGCCTTGCGCCGAGCTGCAAAGGCGCAAAGCTGATGGACGGCAAAGTTTTCAAGGGCAACGTCGGGCATCAGGAGCTTGCGGCGTGGGTTGAAGGACTTGGACTTTAAGGGGCAGACAAATCGGAAGTTGTGGAGGTGCTTTATGAACGAGAGAGAAAAAATTATCCGATTATGGTTTGATATGTGGATTAAGAAAGCAGATTTAGGAATTGACAATATTTTTACAGATGATGTTGTATATACTGAGAGTTGGAGTCCTAAATATGAAAACCGCAAAACGGTAAAGCACTGGTTTGACGAATGGAATACACGCGGAAGTGTTCTTGTCTGGGAGATTAAGCAATTTTTTCATCAAGGCAATCAAACAATCGTGGAGTGGTATTTTAAAA
>NZ_JBBMEK010000057.1:0-14250 GCF_040096555.1 Coprococcus intestinihominis
TCACTTGCAGTTCCGACAATGGCGGCAACGAAGGCAGAAGTCCAGAGCCAGATAGAGAATTTGAAGAACCAGCAGAGCGAACTTGAGTCGCAGCTTGCATCATTGAAGAAGAATAAGTCAGATACAGAGTCCTATATTTCTGAACTGGACAGTAAGATCAAGACATATCTTGCACAGTTAGAGGAAGTATCCGCACAGCTTGAGCAGACAGAGTCTGAGATCAGCATTACGCAGGACAACCTGGCACAGGCCAAGGAAGATGAGAAGACACAGTATACAGCATTGAAGGCACGTATCAAGGCCATGTATGAATCCGGAGACGATGATTATCTCCAGATGCTGCTTGGTTCGGGCGATTTGAAGACAATGTTGAACAATCAGGAGTATATTTCCAAGATCAATGAGTATGACCACAATCTTCTTGTGAGTCTCCAGAATATCAGAGATCAGATTGCAGCATACGAAGCTCAGCTCGAAGAGCAGAAGGAGCTTCAGGAAGCTCAGAAGGAACAGTATGAAGTAGAGAAGGAATCTCTTGAGAAGATCGTTGCACAGAAGGAAGAAGAACTGGTTGCTATTGGTTCCGATATTGATTCTGTCAATTCTGATATTTCTTCTACACAGGAAGAGATTGATGCTGAGAACAGCCTGCTTCAGCAGATTGTTGAACAGGAACGTAAGGCAGCAGAAGAAGCAGCACGCAAGAAGGCTGCAGAGGAAGCAGCCAAGAAGAAAGCGGCAGAAGAAGCTGTTGCTAAGAAGAAGGCAGATGAAGAAGCTGCGAAATACAACAGCTCCAGTTCATCCAGCAGTTCAAGCTCCAGCTCAAGCAGCTCATCTAGCAGTTCGAACTCCAGTAGTTCCAACGATTCATATTATGATGACAGCTCCAGCAGTTCCAGTTCATCCGGCTCAAGTACAGGTATGATCTGGCCTGTGGGCAGTTCATCCATCACTTCTTACTTTGGTTACAGAAGTTCACCGACTGCAGGTGCATCTTCTTACCATAGAGGTCTGGATATCGGCGCTTCAGCAGGTTCATCCATTTGGGCTGCAGCAAGCGGTACTGTTACAACTGCCAGCTACAACAGTGCGATGGGTAATTACATAGTTATCAGCCATGGAAATGGTGTCTGCACAGTTTATGAACATTGCAGTGCTTTATATGTCAGCGCTGGTCAGTCCGTATCACAGGGTGAGACAATCGCAGCCGTAGGTTCTACAGGTATTTCTACCGGTGCACATCTTCATTTTGGTGTGACTGTAGGTGGAGATTATGTGAACCCTCTGTATTATGTAAGTCCATAATTGAATAGTGAATAGAAAAAGGGATTCGAGATTATTCGAATCCCTTTTGTGACTAAAATGCCCCGGGATGATCATAATCCCAGGGCATATATTTGCTTTATAAGATACTTTCTCTATTCCGGCATCAAATCCATCCGCCGTCCAGCCGGATGATCTGACCGGTCAGGTAACTGTGCTTTTGGGCTAAATCCAGAACAAGTTCAGCCACTTCCTCAGGACGACCGAAACGACCGGAAGGGATTTCCTCGGTTAAAGCAATGCGATCTGCTTCCGATAGGAAAGCGTTCATTTCGGTATCAATGGCTCCGCAGGCAACGGCATTGACCTGAATATTGCTTGGGGCCAGCTCTTTGGCCAGGGCCTGGGTGAAGGCATTGATGCCGCCTTTTGTTGCGGAATAAGCCACTTCACAGGATGCGCCGCAGCAGCCCCATACGGAAGAAATATTGATGATCTTGCCGGAATGTTCATGAACCATACCCGGTACGGCCAGTCGGCAGCTGTTAAAAACGGATGTCAGGTTGGTGTTGACAATGTGCTGCCAGTCATCCGGTGACATATCAGTTAATAAACCGATATAAGAGATACCGGCATTGTTGACAAGAACATCAATATGATGAAAACGTGCAATGGTCTCAGAAATCATGGCCTCCAGCTGATGGTAGTCGCCGGTATCGCCGGTGAAAATAAGACAATCGGTGTGATATTGGCTGATGATCAGCTGCTGCAAATCTTCAAGCAGCTGTGTGTTTTGCCGACAGCAGAGGGCAAGCTGATAGCCGGCGGCTGCAAAACGGATGGCGATGGCACGCCCGATCCCTCTTGAGGCACCGGTTATAAAAACGGTTTTGTTCGGTGTCATGATAAAAACTCCAATGCTATTTCAGTGCTTTCTTGAGCACTTCGGATATTTCGTTGATCTTGGTTTCACGTTCACGGTCATCTGCGTGAAGAACACAACATTTTAAATGGGCATCAAGAATTTCGATATTGACCTTTTTCAGGATGGCAATGGTAGCCATAATCTGATTGGAAATGTCGATGCAGTATTTGTCATCATCGATCATCTTGTTCAGACCGTCAATCTGTCCCTTTGCTGTATTGAGCAGCCTTTTAATATTCTGCTGTTCTGCTTTCATGGCGAGCTCCTTTCGTTGGGCACCCTCCAGGGGTGTCTGTATCAATTATTATTCTAGCATTTTTATGAGTGTGATTCAATGTCAAGCTGCATGTTTTTTTCAATAAGGAGCATTGACTTTTATTTTTATTAGGTATAGAATAAAAATGACCCCAGGGGGGTGGGGTAACTTGACGGTATGAGACATTTCAGGTTTCATGTGGAATGGTTCGCTTATTTTGGGTAAAACTACTATAATTATTTTTAGTAAAATTTGCAGATCTGATCGTTTGCGAATACGAGAGAATGGAGGATAGAGATTCATGCAGCAATTTATTGTGACAGGTATGAGCTGTGCAGCCTGCAGTGCCCGTGTGGAGAAAGCTGTCTCGAAGGTGGAGGGGGTTACCTCCTGTTCAGTCAGTCTTCTGACTAATTCCATGGGTGTGGAAGGGACGGCAGCTGATCAGGCGATTATTCAGGCAGTGGAAGCGGCCGGTTATGGAGCCTCCGTGAAGGGTGAGGCTGCAGAGCATTCAGGGGCTTCATCGATGGCAGCTGAGGAGGAGATGCTGAAGGATCATGACACACCGGTTCTGAAGCGGAGACTTCTGGCATCTCTGGGATTTTTGATTGTACTGATGTATTTTTCCATGGGACACATGATGTGGGGATGGCCACTGCCGGCATTTTTTGAGAACAACCATATAGCCATGGGGCTTGTTCAGCTGCTGTTGACAGGGATTGTCATGGTCATCAATCAGAAGTTTTTCATCAGTGGTTTTACAAGTCTTGCGCATCGTGCCCCGAATATGGATACGCTGGTGGCTCTTGGCTCTACGGCGGCTTTTGGATACAGTACGTATGCGTTATTTGCCATGACAGATGCTCAGGTGAAGGGCGATATGGAGATGGTCATGCATTATATGCATGAGTTCTATTTTGAATCTGCAGCCATGATTTTGACACTGATCACAGTGGGCAAGATGCTGGAGGCACGCTCAAAGGGCAAGACAACAGATGCACTCAAAGGGCTGATGAAACTGGCTTCGAAGACAGCGGTTGTGGAACGGAATGGTCAGGAAGTTACTGTTCCGATTGAGCAGGTGAAGAAAGGAGATATATTCCTTGTACGTCCGGGAGAGAATGTGCCGGTGGATGGTGTGATTCTGGAAGGAACCAGTGCTTTGAATGAGGCGGCTTTGACAGGTGAAAGCATTCCTGTGGACAAGAAGCCGGGGGATGTCGTATCGGCTGCAACCTTGAATCAGTCAGGATTTATCCGCTGTGAGGCCACCCGTGTCGGTGAAGATACCACATTATCCCAGATTATCCAGATGGTCAGTGATGCAGCGGCGACAAAGGCACCGATTGCCAAGATTGCAGATAAGGTTTCAGGTGTTTTTGTACCGGCGGTGATCACCATTGCGGTCATTACGATGATCGTGTGTCTGCTGGCAGGAGAAAGTGTCGGTTTTGCTTTGGCGAGAGGCATTTCGGTACTGGTTATCAGCTGTCCGTGTGCCCTTGGTCTTGCCACACCGGTGGCGATTATGGTGGGCAATGGTATGGGTGCCAAGAATGGTATCCTCTTTAAGACAGCTGTTTCACTGGAAGAGACAGGCAAGGTTCAAATTGTTGCCCTGGATAAGACAGGTACCATCACCAACGGTGAACCGGTTGTTACAGATATGGTTCCTGCGGAGGGTGTGACAGAAGAATCATTGCTAGCGTTGGCAGCCAGCCTTGAGAAACGCAGTGAACATCCGTTGGCAAAGGCAATTTTGAAATATGCCGGAGAACAGCAGCTGACCGTCGAAGACGTTTATGAGTTTGAAGCACTTCCGGGCAATGGCTTGACAGCCGTCAGAAAGGGTGTCAAATTGGCTGGCGGCAATTATGCATTTATCAGAACCCAGACGGAAGTGTCAGAGGATTTGCTGAAACAGTCAGAGGCATTGGCGGAACAGGGGAAGACACCGATGTTTTTCTCAGAGAATGGCAGATTGGCCGGTATTATTGCCGTTGCAGATACCATGAAGGAAGACAGCAGACAGGCTGTCAGTGAACTTCGGAATATGGGCATCCGGGTTGTGATGCTGACCGGCGACAATGAGAGAACAGCCAGAGCCATCGGTGCACAGGCCGGTGTGGATGATGTGATTGCCGGTGTGCTTCCGGATGGTAAAGAGAGTGTGATTCGAAAGTTGCAGCAATATGGCAAGGTAGCGATGGTGGGGGATGGTATCAACGATGCGCCTGCATTGACAAAAGCTGATATGGGTATCGCCATCGGTGCAGGTACGGATGTGGCCATTGATGCCGCTGATGTGGTGCTGATGAAGAGCCGGCTCAGTGATGTGGCAGCCGCTGTTCGTCTGAGCCGTGCAACCTTAAGAAATATTCATGAGAATCTTTTCTGGGCATTTTTCTACAACGTGATCGGTATTCCGCTGGCAGCAGGTGTGTGGATCCCGACTTTCGGATGGACATTAAACCCGATGTTCGGTGCGGCGGCCATGAGCTTGTCCAGCTTCTGTGTTGTCACCAATGCACTGCGCTTGAACCTTTTTAACATGCATGATGCAAAAAAGGACAAAAAGTTGAAAAATCCTGCTATAATAAAAGAACTGGTGGATAACAATAAAACCAATCATAATCAAGAAAATAAGGAGATAGGAACAATGAAGAAAACAATGAAAATCGAAGGTATGATGTGCGGTCACTGCGAAGCAACTGTCAAGAAAGCACTGGAAGGTCTTGATGGCGTGGCATCTGCGGAAGTCAGCCATGAAGCCGGTACAGCAGTCGTAGAACTCTCAGCAGACGTAGCAGATGACGTTCTGAAGAAAACAGTCGAAGACAAAGACTACAAAGTAACAGCCATTAACTAGTCCAACCTTTAAAGTCATCCAACTGAGGTTCCAATGAAAATTCATCACAGGCTCGTTTATATTGACAGGGGTTTGTGTGAAAAGGTTCATTTGGAACCTCATTTTGACATTCACCATATTTATCTCAAAATAATTACGAATTATGTAATATTTGTGAAATAATATTGCAATATTTATGATTTTCTGGTATAGTGTACAGGAACTGTTCTTTGAAAAGCAATTGTGATTATAGACAAAAAACAATAGTAAAATTGGTGATTTTCATGGTTCACTCCTTTAAATCGTAATATTGTTGTAATTCAATGAGAAAAAAGCATAGGTTTCAAAGAAAAATATATGAAAAGTATATAAAAAACACTTTATTTTTTGGTTGATGTGCTTTATTATAATAATAAGAGTATATGACAATAGATTACGGGAAGGTAGGGAGAATTGCATTATGATTTCAAATCAGATTTTACAGAATACGATTGAAGGGCTGAAAGCGATTACCAGAATAGATTTATGCGTGATGGATATTGAAGGAAAGGTACTTGCTTCTACATTTTCCAATGCTGAGGATTATGAAAAGTTTGTGTTGGAATTTGTCAATTCACCGGCAGACAGTCAGGTTTTGCAAGGGTTTCAGTTTTTCAAGGTTTTTGATGAGCATCAGCTGGAGTTTATTATTCTGGCAAGAGGAGACAGTGATGATGTCTATATGATCGGCAAGGTGGCGTCTTTCCAGATCCAGAATCTGCTGGTGGCCTACAAGGAACGTTTCGACAAGGACAACTTTATCAAGAATCTGCTGCTTGATAATCTGCTTCTTGTTGATATTTATAATCGTTCCAAGAAACTGCATATTGATACGGATGTACGAAGAATTGTACTGCTTATTGAAGTGAACAATGAGCGGGATATGAACAGCCTTGAGACAGTCCGTTCTATTTATACCGGACGTCCGAAGGATTTCATCACAGCTGTTGATGAGAAGAATGTCATCGTTGTGAGAGAAGTTAAGGATAATGAGACTTATGATGATCTCTGCAAGGCAGCGAAGGTGATTTATGAGATGCTCTGCGGGGAGAATCTTCCAAAGGCAAGAATCGCCCTTGGTACAATCGTGCAGGAGATCAAGGATGTATCCAGATCCTACAAGGAAGCCAGAATGGCACTGGATGTAGGTAAGATTTTCTATAATGAACGTAATGTAGTTGCTTACAGCAATCTGGGTATCGGCCGTCTGATCTATCAGCTTCCGATTCCACTGTGTAAGATGTTTATCAAAGAGATTTTCGACAGCAAGTCACCGGAAGATTTCGATGAAGAAACGCTGATGACGATCAATAAGTTTTTCGAGAACAGCCTGAATGTTTCTGAGACATCCAGACAGCTGTACATTCACAGAAATACACTGGTATATCGTCTGGATAAACTTCAGAAGAGCACAGGCCTTGACCTGCGTGTTTTTGAGGACGCCATCACATTCAAGATTGCACTGATGGTTGTCAAGTATATGAATTATATGGAAACTTTTGATTACTAAAAGATTCCTTCTTGAAGGAGGGGAAGCAATTGATAGCCTTAGATCAGGTGACAAAGACCTATCCGGGAGATGTGAAAGCCTTAAAGGGCATCAGTCTTCAGATTAAGAAAGGCGAATTTGTTTTTGTCGTGGGCCAGAGTGGTTCCGGTAAGACAACATTATTTAAGTTACTTTTAAAAGAAATGGAGCCAACATCCGGCACCATTTATATCAATAACAAGAATCTTGGACGACTCCGCAGGAGAAGAGTACCGAAGTTGCGCCGAGGGATTGGTGTCGTATTCCAGGACTTCCGTCTTTTGAAAGACAGGAATGTCTATGAGAATATTGCGTTTGCCCAGCAGGTTGTAGGTGCCCCGAATCGTCTGATCAAGAAGAACGTTATGGCCATGCTGAAGCTGGTGGGCCTTCCGGATAAAGCCAAGTCCTATCCGAACGAATTGTCCGGCGGTGAGCAGCAGAGAGTCGCTCTGGCAAGAGCGCTTGTGAACAATCCGCCGTTACTTTTGGCAGATGAGCCGACAGGTAATTTGGACCCGAAGAATTCATGGGAAATCATGAAACTGCTTGAGGCCATCAACATGCGTGGTACAACCGTTGTTGTTGTTACACACAACAAAGAAATCGTTGAGAAGATGCAGAAACGTGTTATCACGATGAGTGAAGGCGTGATCATCAGTGACGAGAGAAAAGGCGGGTATATCTATGAGTAGTTTTTTATATGGCATCAAACAGGGTATTAAAAATGTATTCAGAAACCGTCTGTTCTCACTGGCATCTATTGGTACGATTACAGCCTGTCTGTTTATTTTCGGTATTTTCTACTGTATGGTGATGAACTTTCAGCATATTTTTTCCGAAGTAGAGACAACAGTCGGTGTGACGGTCTTTTTCAATGAAGGTGTTGAGGAGAATCAGATTCTTGATATTAAGTCTCAGATCGAACAGCGTGAAGAAGTGGACAATGTTCACTATACATCACCAGAGGAAGCCTGGGAAGAGTACAAAGAGAAGGCCTTCCCGGACACAGACCAGAACATTCTGACAAATCTGGACAATGATAATCCGCTGGCTTCTTCAGCCAGTCTGGAAGTTTATTTGAAGGATGCTGCCAAGCAGCAGGAACTTGTGGATTATATTCAGGGTATTGATGGTGTACGTTCTGTGAATGCATCCAAGAGCGTGGCTGACAGCTTTGCAAGTTTTGGACGTCTGCTCAGTTATGTTTCACTGGCTATTATTGTCATCCTTGTGGGTGTTGCTGTCTTCCTGATCAGTAATACGGTTATGATCGGTATCACTGTCAGACATGAAGAGATTGCGATTATGAAATATCTGGGTGCAACAGACTTTTTCGTCAGAGCACCATTCCTGATTGAAGGTATGCTCATTGGTCTGATCGGTTCACTGATTCCGGTGTGTGCGCTGAAAGTATTATATGAGAAGGTTATCTCATTTATGACAACAGAATTCACGAGTCTCAGCAGATTTATGACGTTTTTGCCCGCAGGCGAGATCTTCAAGGTCCTGATCCCGATTTCATTGATCATCGGTCTTGGCATTGGTTTCATTGGAAGTTATCTGACATTGATCAAGCATATCCGTGTCTGATATCCGGTACGACAATTGAATCATTGCGGTAGCAGTGAAGATGTTGAATCACTCACTGCGAATTGCGAACAATTTGTGAACTTTAAGAAAGCTGGCTTCAGACAATTGTCTGAGCCAGCTCTTTGTGTTACTATAGAATAAAATTCAGCAATTTTTAAACGGATGATTGCAGACTGTGATTGTTTATATTCCTGGATCAATGGCAGTTGGCAATTGTCTGTTTTCAGAAGGAGACAGACTATGGAGAACAGAAATGACAGAAAGAGCTATTATAAAGGCCTTTTGACAGGTGTGATCCTGTGTGTGCTGATCATAGGCGTGCTGGCGTTATCCGGGTGCTTTTTGAAAGATTATGCGCCGTCATCAACAGGTCAGACCACAGGAACAGGAAATGCTGTGGAGGCATCGGATGTGTCTTCATCCAGTGGTGATGTGACGGATATTTCGGGGCGGTATAAGGAAGTTGAGAAGAAACTGAACAAGCTGTACAGTGTGCTTGACCAGTATTATCTGGATGTTTCAGATGATTCGGATATCACCCAGGATGATATGGTGGAAGGTATTTACAAAGGCTATGTGGATGCACTGAATGAGCCATATACCGTTTATTATACCAAGGAGGAGTATGATCAGCTGCAGGAGTCCACATCAGGCAAATATTCCGGTATTGGTGTGGTTGTCAGCCAGAACAAGGAGACAGGCGTCATTACCGTTGTGCGTCCTTTTGAGGGTTCACCGGGAGCGGAAGCCGGTATTCTCAAGGATGATATTTTGTATAAAGTGGCGGACAAGGAAGTGACAGGTGTTGATGTGACGGAGGTTGTCACATGGATTAAAGGTGAAGAGGGCTCAACTGTCAGTATCGAAGTTTACAGACCATCTGAAGATAAATATTTGACATTTGAGGTAGAGCGCAAGACCATTGAGATTCCGATGGTGACATCCAAGATGCTGGACAACAATATCGGCTATGTGGCTGTTTATGAATTTGAAGAGACAACGTCAGAACAGTTTAATCAGGCCATTGATGCGCTGACAGCTCAGGGAATGGAGGGGCTGATCATTGATCTGCGTGATAATCCGGGCGGCCTGGTGAACTCTGCAACGGCTATTCTTGACAGAATTCTGACAAAGGATCAGTTGCTTGTGTATACTGTTGACAAGAATGGTAAGAAACAGGAAGAATACACAGAGGATGATGAGACCATTAACGTGCCAATCAGTGTTTTGATCAACGGCAATAGTGCCAGTGCCTCAGAGATTGTCAGTGGCTGTCTGCAGGATTACGGCAAAGCGAAGCTGGTAGGTACCACATCCTTTGGCAAAGGCATCGTTCAGTATGTGCTGCCATTGGGAGATGGTTCCGCCATCAAGCTGACAAGTGCCAAGTATTATACGCCAAATGGACGCAATATCCATGGAACAGGTATTGATCCGGATGTAGAAGTGGAATTGAATTCCGACAGCGAGACAGATACACAGCTTGAGAAAGCTCTGGAGATTGTGCTGCAGGAGATTCAGGCAGAATAAGAAATAAGAAGAATTTTCGTGTAAGCAAAAGGGATTGAAGAGAAATCGATACACAGATTTTTCTTCAATCCCTTTTT
This sequence comes from Coprococcus intestinihominis, assembly GCF_040096555.1. NCBI lineage: Bacteria > Bacillati > Bacillota > Clostridia > Lachnospirales > Lachnospiraceae > Coprococcus > Coprococcus intestinihominis. The sequence goes on from NZ_JBBMEK010000057.1 coordinate 10,066, forward strand.
GTAATCTAGAAGAACAGTGATGAGCATTCTTTGATAATAAAGATGATTGCCAGAATATACAGGAGAAGATTCAGTTTCTTCTCTTTGGCTTTGCCTGTAACCAGATTCAGAACAACATAGGCAATGATGCCGAGTGCAATACCTTCTGAAATACTGTAGAAGAAAGGCATGGCAATGATGCAGATGTAGCATGGAATGGCTTCAGACATATCCGCAAAATCAATATTGGTAATATTGCTCAACATATAAAGACCCACAATAATCAGTGCCGGTGCTGTTGCAAATGAAGGAATTGCCAGGAAAATTGGTGACAGAAACAATGACAGGCCGAACAAAATTCCTGTTGTCAGGGCTGTCAGACCAGTACGTCCGCCTTCTGTGACGCCGGAAGCACTTTCAACGAAAGTTGTTGCTGTGGATGTACCGAGAGCGGCACCGGCTGTTGTTGCAATGGCGTCCGCAAGGAGCGCACCTTTGATACGTGGCAGCTTGCCGTTCTCATCAAGCATACCGGCCTTGGATGAAACACCTACCAGGGTGCCGATCGTATCAAATAAATCGACAAATAAAAAGGCAAATAAAATAACGACAAAATCAGCACTGACAATACCGTGGAAATCCAGCTTGAAAAGGATTGGTGACAGGGACGGAATGGAAAGTCCATTGCTGAAATCCGGGAGCAGATTGTAGAACCCGAGTTCAGGATTTGGAACATAAATGCCTGCAAACTGACAGATAATGCCAAGAATCCATGTGATCAGAATGCCCCACAGAATATTGCCTTTGACATTCTTAATAACAAGGATACCTGTCACCAGGATACCTATAAGCGCCAGAGCGACAGTAATCCCGACATCATTAAATGAAGCATTGACACCGTTCAGCTCATTGTATTTCTCAACAGAGAAAAGCTGAACCAATGTGGAACCGCCGATAACGATCTTGGCGTTTTGAAGACCGACAAATGCAATAAAAAGACCGATGCCGACACTGACGGCGGACTTCAGATTCTTTGGAATCGCATTGAAAATTGCTTCACGTACATTAGTCAGGGATAAAAGGATGAAAATAATACCTTCGGCGAATACAGCTGTTAAGGCAAATTCCCAGCTGTAACCCATGCCAAGGACAACGGTGTAGGCAAAATAGGCGTTCAGTCCCATGCCCGGTGCCAGAGCAAATGGATAATTGGCAAGAAAAGCCATCAGCAGTGTACCGATAAAGGAAATCAGTGCAGTGGCAGTGAATAAAGCGCCCTGGTCCATTCCGGTTGCAGAAAGAATAGATGGATTGACGGCCAGAATATATGCCATGGTCATGAATGTTGTAATACCGGCCAGAATTTCAGTTTTGACGTCTGTGTGATTTTCAGACAGCTTAAAAAGTTTTTCTAACATGATTAAGCTCCTTTCGTGGTTATTTAATAGACATTGTTGGTAAAGAACAATACTTTTATTATATCATATCATGGAAAAATATGGAAACTAATTGCTTTTTGCAAAAGCGGAGAGAATATGGGATCGCAAAAATATAAAACTGGTTGAGTACATACCCTGTTGTGCGTTAAAAGCAGAAATCTGGTTAAGAACAGAGATTCTTGGAGGATTTGTTTCAAGAAGAAAAGAACAAATATTCGAAAACATATGTACTTTTAAAAACATAAATGGTATAATAGGCGTAAAGCACCAAAAGTGCGGAAAGATATCTTTAATGAATGAAGAAAAATGATGAGAGCGGATATAATAAGAGCGAAACAATGAGATGGGAGAATAAGGATGGACCATTTTGAGTTACACAGTGAATATGCCCCGACCGGCGATCAGCCTCAGGCTATAGAGAAGCTGGTGCAGGGGTTCAAGGAAGGCAATCAGTTTGAGACATTATTGGGTGTTACCGGTTCGGGCAAGACTTTTACCATGGCCAATGTGATTCAGCAGTTGAATAAACCGACGCTGATTCTGGCGCACAATAAGACGCTGGCGGCACAGCTTTATGGTGAGATGAAGGAGTTTTTTCCGAATAACGCAGTGGAATATTTTGTGTCCTATTATGATTATTATCAGCCGGAGGCCTATGTACCCTCTTCAGATACGTATATAGAGAAGGATTCTGCGATTAACGATGAGATTGATAAGCTGCGCCATTCTGCAACGGCAGCATTATCAGAGCGCAGAGATGTGATTATTGTTTCTTCGGTTTCATGTATTTATGGTCTGGGCAGTCCGATTGACTATCAAGAGATGGTGATTTCTTTGCGCCCGGGTATGTTGAAAGACAGGGATGAAGTGATCCGCAAGCTGATTGACATTCAGTATGTGCGCAATGACATGGATTTTAAGCGCGGTACTTTCAGAGTGCGCGGTGATGTGGTGGAGATTTTTCCGGCTAATGCAACAGATACAGCGGTTAGAGTAGAATTTTTTGGAGATGAGATTGACAGAATTACGGAATTTGATGCATTGACGGGTAATGTGAAGGCCAGACTGGAGCATGTGGCTATTTTCCCGGCATCACATTATGTCGTTGCACCGGAGAAGATGGAGAAGGCCATATGTGCGATTGAAGAAGAATTGAAAGAGCGTGTGGAATGGTTTAAGCGTGAAGACAAGCTTCTGGAGGCACAGCGTATTGCAGAGAGAACGAAGTTTGATATAGAGATGATGCGTGAAACGGGTTTTTGTTCCGGAATAGAGAATTATTCCAGACATTTGTCGGGATTGAAGCCGGGAGAGCCGCCGCATACACTGTTGGATTATTTTCCGGATGATTTTCTGATGATCGTAGATGAGTCGCATATTACGATTCCGCAGGTGCGGGGCATGTATGCCGGTGACCAGTCACGAAAGACAACATTGGTAGATTATGGTTTCAGACTGCCATCTGCCAAAGATAACCGACCGTTGAATTTTGATGAGTTTGAGTCGCATATCAGCCAGATGCTTTTTGTATCTGCAACTCCGAATGTTTATGAGGGTGAGCATGAACTGTTAAGGGCTGAGCAGGTGATTCGACCAACCGGATTGCTGGATCCTGAGATTAGTGTACGCCCTGTGGAGGGGCAGATTGATGATCTGATTTCCGAGGTCAATAAAGAGATTGAGCATGGCCATAAGGTGTTGATCACCACATTAACAAAGCGAATGGCAGAGGATTTGACGGATTATATGAAAGAACTGGGCATCCGTGTCCGGTATCTGCATTCGGATATTGATACGTTGGAGCGGTCAGAAATTGTGAGAAATCTTCGATTGAATGTATTTGATGTACTTGTGGGGATTAATCTTTTGCGAGAAGGTCTGGATATTCCGGAGATTACGCTGGTGGCGATTCTTGATGCAGATAAGGAAGGATTTCTGCGTTCCGAGACATCACTTATTCAGACCATTGGCCGTGCAGCCCGTAATACAGAGGGGCATGTGATCATGTATGCGGATAGGATTACAGATTCCATGAATAAGGCCATTACTGAGACAAATCGAAGGCGTGCCATTCAGCAGGCTTATAATGAGGCCCATGGCATTACACCGAAGACCATACAGAAGGCTGTCAGAGATTTGATCAGCATTTCTGAGGCGGCAGACAAGTCAGAAGAAAGCTTTATTAAAGATGCAGAATCCATGAGTTATAAGGAACTGAACACGACCATTCGCAAGCTGACGAAACAGATGCATTCTGCTGCGGCAGAGCTTGACTTTGAGAAGGCGGCTATGCTGAGAGATAAGATTATGGAACTGAAGAAAATGCTTCATGAAATAGAAGAAGATTGAGAAAGGAAACGACAATGTCAGAATTGACACAGAAGGATTATATAGATATAAAGGGTGCCAGAGAACATAACTTAAAAGGCATTGATGTGAAGATACCGCGCAATAAGATGGTGGTATTGACGGGGCTCAGTGGTTCTGGTAAGTCTTCATTGGCTTTTGATACGATTTATGCGGAAGGACAGCGAAGGTATATGGAGTCGTTGTCTTCCTATGCGAGACAGTTCCTTGGGCAGATGGAGAAGCCAAACGTGGAGAGTATTTCAGGACTTTCCCCTGCTATTTCCATTGATCAGAAGTCTACCAACCGCAATCCGCGTTCAACGGTGGGAACAGTGACAGAGATTTATGATTATTATCGATTGTTATATGCCAGAATCGGTACGCCCCATTGTCCGAAATGCGGCAAGGAGATTAAAAA
>NZ_JBBMEK010000058.1:0-14056 GCF_040096555.1 Coprococcus intestinihominis
CCTACAAACATTTCCACAAAGTCCGAACCGGAGATACTGAAGAAAGGTACACCGGCTTCACCGGCTACCGCCTTGGCCAGCAATGTCTTACCTGTTCCCGGAGGTCCCACAAGGATAACCCCCTTCGGAATACGTGCGCCGACTTTTGTATACTTCTCAGGAGACTTCAGGAAATCAACGATCTCCTGGAGATCTTCTTTCTCTTCCTGAAGACCTGCCACATCACGAAACGTTACATTGTGACTGCCGTCCTTTGTCATCTTCGCATGGCTCTTGCCGAAATCCGTCATTTTATTTCCACCGCCGCTTTGCTGACTGTTGATAAAGGAGAACAGGAACCACAGAAAAATGCCGCCAAGCACTAACAGAGCACCGTTATTGTAAAACCATCCTTCACGGTTAATGACATCTGTCTCTTTGTAGTCTGTATAATTCACAGATTCAAGCCATTCCTTGACCTGATTGACATCTGTGACATAAAAACTTTCCTCTTTGCTGCTGTTCTTCCACTCTACAGAGATCATACCTGTCGGTGTCTCCTTATTCGGTGAGATGACAACATCTTCAATCTGTTCTGCCTTAGTCTGTATATCCTGCTGGAAATCGCTGTACGAGTAATCACTGGTTGTCAGCAGATTCCATCCCTCACTGGCAATAATCCCAATGAATACACAGACAAGAACAACGACCCAGAGGCCAATTCCTCTTTTCTTATTATTCAATGTTACACTCCTCCTGTCACTTCATGACTTCTCTTTTGTCTTTATTGATAATTCTCCTCAAAAAATAGGATGAATAGGATGAAAAAGGGATGCTGCTCATAAACGCGCAGCAACCCCCTTCAGCTTCTGTTCGACTTATCTTCTGTTATTCTGTAAATTCAACAACTCCGATAAACGGAAGATTTCTGTATTTCTGCGCATAGTCAAGACCATAGCCTACAACAAATTCATCAGGAATGTTGAATCCGGAATAGTCTACCTTAACATCTGCTGTCCGGCGTTCCGGCTTGTCCAGCAGTGTACAGATCTTGATGCTGTTTGGTTTTCTCTTATAAAGAATCTCAACAAGATAATGCAGCGTATTGCCTGAGTCAATAATATCTTCAACAATCAGAACATCCTTGCCTTCCAGCGACTCATCCAGATCCTTGACAATACGAACGGCACCTGATGATGTCGTACCATTGCCATAACTGGAAACGGACATAAAGTCAAGGGATACAGGTACGCTGATTCTCTTGGCCAATTCGCATGTGAAGAACACACCGCCCTTTAATACACAGATCATATGAATGTTCTTGCCTTCATAATCCTTGCTGATCTGTTCCCCCAGTTCCTGAATCTTCTTGTCAACTTCTGCTTCCGGCAATAAAACCTTAATCTTCTCTTTCATTCTTCAATCTCCTTCAGTTCCGCTGATAAAATCAGCCTTGTCTCTCCGGTAATCTTATAATATTCGCTCATACGGCCAGTATCCGGTATCCACAGGACATGACCGCCATCTGTCAACATGTTCAATGTCTCTCGGTTCGACTGCGGCACCTTATCATCCATCAAAATACGTCGAATTGCCTTCTTGTGTCCGCCGCCGATCATCATAAAATCACCGGGACGGCGCTGCCGCAGAACCAGTCCATTTTTTATTTTATCATAATCAAACCATTTCGTATACATTTTTTTAGGAATTTGCAGATTTTTCTCCACAGGAAAAATTTTAAGGCAAACCTCTCTTTTCCCACCATCCAAAACATATTTTCCGGGTGCACTCAGTCTGATCTCCGCGTCAGCCCCATGCAGAGCATCTGCACTTTTATGTGTCTTTTTCTGTGAGACGCTCACTGTCCGATAGGTGCGTTCCGCACGAAGGCCGTAAGGCAGATCTGCCTTTTTTCCTGCATGCCCGTAAAACAGTGTCCTGAGCGTCCCAATATGAACAGACCGGATATCTTTCAGCTGACCGGCCGTCCGTTTCAGCACTTGCCGCAATAATTCGCGCTGAATCGCAATATCCTGTCCTACAAATGCAGCTGCATCAATCTCCGCCGTCAGACATTCCGCCTCCCCGTTCCACTGAATGATCGATTTTCCAATGGCTGCTGCCTGATTCTCCACATAACGACAGATATCAGATGCAATGGCCGCTGTCTCCGCAATATGCGAAACCGCTGCCTGATTAATATGCTCTGTGACATAGGGCAGAATATCCAGTCGAATTCTGTTTCTGGTATATTCTGTCTCAAAATTGGTGGCATCATTCCGGTAAGACATTCCCTGCCGTCCGAGATACGCTTCTATATCCGCCCGTCCGACACCAAGCAGAGGCCGAACAATACAGCCGCGCATCATCGGAATACCGGATAATCCTTTCAGGCCACTTCCCCTGAAAAGATTCAGCAGCACTGTCTCTGCCAGATCATCCCTGTGATGAGCCACTGCGATTTTAGATGCCTGCCTTTCCTGTCTGACTTCTTCAAAACAGTCATAGCGGAGTTTTCTTCCGGCCTCTTCCTCCGATAAATGCTGCTCCCTCGCCATTGCCCGAATATCTGCCTGAAAACACACACACGGAATCTGCATATCTTCGCAAAGTGCCGTTACAAAATCCCTGTCACGATCCGCTGCCTCTCCCCGCAGGCCATGATGAATATGGACAGCCGTCAATTGAAGTGCCATGGACATCTGCAGGTTTTTCAACACAGACAGCAGGCAGACAGAATCCGCCCCGCCTGAAACGCCGACCACCACCGAATCTCCCTGACAGATCATCCCTGATGCCATGATTGTTTCATATACATTTTTGACCAGTTTGTCCACTTTCATCACCCGTTTCCTTTTCTTTCATTTTACTCCATTCCGGCAGCTCATCAACTTATACTTTCAGCCTTTACCTGATTGCTGCATATAGCCCTTACAAAGTCCGAATACTCTGTATTTTGAGTATAACATATTCCGTCAACCCCCTCCATTTCAATCCGCCACCCACACTGCATTCAACACATTTCCTACACATTGCCCAAAACACATGCCTCATATTACAACTTCGGTTTGCGGTAAAGACCACAGACAAGTACCGTCATATCATCCTCTGCCTCATAATGGCAGGCTGCCATCGCATGATTCAAAATGGCATTGGCCAGTTCCTGCGGATTCACCGCCTGACAGGATTTCAAAAACTCTGCCATCTTTTCTTCATTCCGGTCATCATCCTGTCCAAGTCCCATCAATACACCGTCACTCATCATAACAAGCATATCGCCGTGGACCATTTCCGCCGTCTTGACTTCATTTTCCGGTTCCGGAAGCACCCCCGGAGGCAGCGCCTCCGAGGTGATTTTTTTCACATCCGGACCATTTTTAATAAAGGAGGCCGCCGCCCCCATCTTGATCAGTTCACATTTTCCATTAAATAAATCCAGGGTAGCCAGATCCAGCGTTGAATAGGTGTGCGGTTCACTGCCGGATAACACCACTGAATGAATCAGTCTGATAGCAGACTGACGGTTAAATCCGGTAGACAGCAGCTGTTCCAAAAGCCCAATAATGCGGTTGCTCTCCTTTTCTGCCTTCTCACCGCTTCCCATACCATCGGATAAGGACAGCACAGTCTGGCCGCTTTCCATATGCATCACCGTAAAACTGTCCCCTGAAACAGCTTCCCCCATCCGGACCATCCTGGCATCACCGATAATGGTCCGATAGCGGACATCTTCCTCAAAAGACAGCATTTCCCATCGATGTCCGATAACCGATGCCGTTCCCGGTCGCGGCAGATACCGCCGCCCATAGACTCTTCCGATGATATCTGCCGCCTCCTGCGCTGTTTTTTCAATATTTTTTGGTGTCTTTGCCTCTATATAAACGCATTTGCGACCATTTGAACGGTCAGACGCTGCGATTCTGCGCACATTGATTTTCTGAGCCGCCAGCCGGTGCACCGCCTGTTTTTCCGGTGCCCCTTTTCTGACAGGTTCATCACTGATCTGTTTTGAAAAATCCCCTATGACATCTGCCACTTCCCCGAACTGGCCCGCCAGTGCCAATCTGCTTTCTGCCAGGCGGTTCTGCCAGGACAGATTCGTCTGCGCCAGCCCCATCATTCTTCGGGCTTCCGCCAGGAAATTATCTGATCGGACACATCGCTGCCTGAAGCGTTCCGGCAGATCCTTTTTCTTCATATTCACGCGCTCACTGCACAATTTCAAAATCTCATAGGCCGATTCACAGCTGTCCTCAAATACATTTTCCCAACAATAACTGCACCGGCTGCAGTCTTTGCATACCTGCTCTGTTACGGCATTAAAAATATCCTGCATCTCCTGATCATTTAAAGCGCCGCGGGGACTGACATCTACCTCAAAGGACTGGGATAATTTTCTGAAAGATTCCGAAAAAGCATGTAGCTGATTTTTGGTGATCATCGCTTCTTCTTTCATCGGCATATTCCTCCTTCCTACAGGACGCCAGCCCTTCATCCAGGCGATCATGCCTGCAAACAGCCAGTAACACACAAATGCCGCTGCCAGTTCCAATGCCGATTCCGGCAGTGTGTCCAACACATGCTGCTGCCAGCCTTCCCCGTAAGCCAGGCCATAACCTACGCCGGCTGTCACCATCGTCAACACCATCAGACCACACATAACCACCGGTGTCAGCCCGGCCGGCCGCCATTTTTTCAAAACAGCTGCCATGGCCATCACCGTCGTTATCAATCCTGTATATCTTATAAAAGAAGTCATCGGTAGTGCATAGGCCATCCCGAACAGGGCAGTCATCGCCAACAGCATTTTCCCCGGGATCAGGGCGTATGCCGCGCAGAAAAACGCAACACCCACCGGGTTTCTGTCGTGCCAGACAAACAGATTGATGAACGCACCAAGGACGATCACCAATAAATCTTTCATGCCAAGCTTTCTCATGCACATGCCTCCTGAATTTTGTACAGATCCGCATTTTGCCGCTTCATGGATCTGTTACATGCATTATATGGAAAAACGAGACACTTACGATTCCAATCGGATGACAAGACCTCCCTTCAAATGTTTTTTCGAGGGTTTTTTAAGGTCCTCATGTCCGTCATTGACTATGCAGCTTTAAAGTGTTAGTATGTAACTATTCATAACGATGTAGCCGCCGCTTCGATGGAAACGGCAAACCTGCATTAAGAAAATCCGCTATTAACAAAGACAATGATTTAAGAAAGTAGATTAAATGATGAAAAATTTTTCTTTAAAGTATGGTAAAAGCGAAGTATCTTTTGCTCTTGATGGTGCCCGCAGCATTCAGACACTGACAGAGAACCCTATGAACACAATTGAAGACATTCATGCTGCTTTTCTCAAAGCAGTCAGCACAGATGTCATCGAATCACCGGCACTTGATCAGCTGGTGAGCCCTGAAGACCAAATCACCATTGTGATCAGCGATATGACCCGCTTCTGGATGCGCCAGGATATCATCTGTGAGGAACTGGTTCGTTATCTGAATGAAGTCATCGGTATTCCTTTTGAACACATAGTCATCCTGATCGGCCTCGGTACCCATCACAAAAATACACCTGCCGACCAGAAGGTTCTGACAGGTGATTATGTCTATGACCATGTTGCCGCTGTTGTGGACCACGACTGTGATGCTCCGGATCTTGTCGATATCGGCACAACCTCTTATGGAACCAGAGTCCTGATCAATCCGCTGTCCATCGGCCGCAAGGTCATCTGCATCGGCGGCACTGTTCATCATCTGATGGCCGGTTACGGCGGCGGCAGAAAGAGCATCGTTCCCGGTATTGCCGGCCGTGAAACTATCCGGCACAACCATGCCATGGCCCTGGATCCTCACTGCGAGCAAAGTGATCCGAGAGTCGGTCCCGGCAAATTCAACAATAACCCGATCAATGAAGACATGCGCGAAGCAGGTGCACTGCTTCATCCGGTCTTCGGCATCAATATTGTTGTCAACTCCGCCTCCAGACACAGCGGTCTTTTCTGCGGTGACTTCGATGTTGCATGGCGGGAAAGCTGCAAGTATGTCCAGCAATGTTACGGTCTTCCGATCAAAGATCAGGCAGATGTTGTCTTTGTCAGCTGCGGCGGCTTTCCAAAGGATCTGAACTTCTATCAGGGTTCCAAGAGTCTCTTTAATGCCGTTCGTGCCGTCAAACCCGGCGGAACACTCGTCATGCTGGCTGAATGCAGCGAAGGCGCCGGTGCCAAAGATTTCTTTGACTGGCTGACACCGCTGAGAGAGGGCCATCTTGATCAGAGTCTTCGTGAAGCCTTTACGATCGCCGGCTATATTTTCTATGCTGCCTGTGAAAATATCCGCAAGGCCAATATTCTTCTGCTGGCCGGTCCTAAGCTGGATGCCCGGATTGTCAACGATATGGGCATCAGAAAATATGACCGCATGGAAGATATCATGGCTGATGTTGATATCAAAGGCAAAGATGTTTACATCATCCCTTACGGCGGCAGCGTCATGCCTCAGACGGAAGCTGATTATACCCGTTTCAGCACAGAAATCTAAATAACCCCACAGCAATCGGCGCATTGCTGATATTTCATACCTATAACACAAAAACAGACGGATAAGAGTCTCATCTCCTATCCGTCTGTTTTCTATTCATCATCATCGTCATCGTCGTCATCATCCCGGCCCATAATACCTCTGACCAGATGTACAATGCCAAGAACAATCGCCCTCAGCACCGCAAATATGATAAACAGGAACATAAATCCAGCCAGACCGCTTACGATATCTTCCATTTCCATATTCCCGGTATTCGTGATGCCCTGACCGATCTCTATTGCAAAGGTCACAACGATCATGACCGTAAATACATAAATCCATGCAATCACCAGAACATGATGCCTGCTGAGCGCTTTGAACAGCGGAAAAATGACAAAAAGCAATGCCATTCCCAGCACACCAATGACAATAAAATGCAATTCCTTATCAGAAAACATCGTCTCATAAGAATCATTCAACGTCATAAGCACATCATGAATCCCGGCCATTTTCTCTACAATATAATATAATAAATCAGCCATTTTGATTCCTCTGTCGTTCTATTCTCTATTACTTCTTCTTGAAAATAATCTCATCTTCATGAACCAATCCCAGCTTCTCCCTGGCCAGATCCTCAATATAAGCATCTGTCTTCTGGTATTCAGCCTGCTCTTCAATCGCTTTCTGGTTCTCTTCTTCATCGTCAATCTGCTGCTGCAGATTCTCCTGTACTAAAGCATACTGTTCACTCTTCTGTGTATTCTGCCATGTAAAAACGCCAAACACTCCGCATAACACCAGCACGATCAACGTAATGATCTTCATACTGCCTTTATGCTTCGATCTGCGTTTTCTGACAGACCGCCTGTTAGCTGTCATCATGCTCCCCCTGTCTTTGTTGTAACTTTCTACCTTTAATTGTACGCTTTGCAGCGGCAGATTGCAATGTATTTCCTGCATTCTTCACAAAAGTTTTAAAAATTCGAACTATTTGTCTTATCGGACGCAATACCGCCAGCATCCAACGAACAACCATGGATGACAGCAGCCATCTGTAGAGCACCATGCCTGTCCCCATTCCGCATACAATATAATTGCGTACTGCACCGTTATTAAAACGGTACAGCAACCCAAAAAGACAACCGGCCGCCATCAGCCAGAATACAGCTTCTTCTGCCGCCTGTATGCCTTTACGCTGCCTGATCATCATTCTGAGCATCCGCAGGCAATCATAAGCCAGCATCAATCCCGAACCCCACAGAACAGCCATTCCAAAAAGCCTTGCCTGAAACACCACATCCTGACTCATGGTTATTTAAAAAGCCGCCCGAAAAAGCTTCCGGCCTGCCTTGCACCGCCATTGGCTTCGGAATATGTCAAACTATCCACTCTGCCGTCTACCCCGGTCTCTCCTTTTTCAAGGGACAAATGATTCATGTGAAGTTCCGCCCCTTTAATCAGCAAAAGGCCCGCTGATGTCTCAAGAATGATCTCTCCGGGATCATAGGCGATCACATCCGAAACCCCCGTCACCTGAATCGTCGACCGATTCTGCATTGTCAGTCTGTGAGGCTTCACCACAGGCTGTTCTTCCATATACATAGACTTCACCGCCAGCATCTGCTATTGCTCCTAGTATATGAGACAGCCTGCCATTTCATGACCTTTTTTATAAATAACGGTAACTGTTCAGAGCTAACCTCCAAAATGCTACGCATTTTATACCTGTTTTTGAAATTTTGCTTGGCTCTGAACAATTACAAATAACGGAACAGCTCTTTCGCATCCTCTTTTCGGGTTGTTTCCTGTACATCCAATACTTCTACCTTGACATTTCTTGTACCAAATCCGATTTCAATCACATCGCCGACTTTCACATCTGTACCTGCCTTCGCTGTTTTGCCGTTAATCATCACACGACCGGCATCGCAGGCTTCATTAGCTACCGTCCTTCTCTTGATCAGTCTGGAAACCTTTAAATATTTATCAAGTCTCATTTTATTTCTCCTTTACAAAAAGAAAAGGATTCCCTTTCACCAGATAAATGCTGAGTGGGAATCCTTCTTGTGTTATCTTCGATTAGGCGTTGATCATATCCTTTAATGCCTTACCTGCTTTGAATTTAGGCGCTTTAGAAGCAGCGATCTTCATTGTCTCACCTGTTCTAGGATTTCTTCCTTCTCTTTCAGGTCTTTCAGACACTTCAAATGTACCAAAGCCTACAAGCTGAATCTTCTCACCTTTTACAAGTTCGTCTGTAACAACATCTACAAATGCCTTTAAAGCTTTTTCAGCATCATTCTTCTTCATGCCTGTTTTCTCAGCCATTGCTGCAACTAATTCTGCTTTATTCATTATAATTCCTCCTCAATTATCATAAGCGTACGCAGTCATCTTCTGCAAATGAAACTGGCGGAAACCCTTGCATTTACCGCTCTTTCGGCCATACGCTTCAATGTTGACAAATCTATTTATATACGTTTCTGGTCCTTTTGTCAAGGCTTTTTCTGTTTATCCGACAGTCTTTTCACAAACTTCATAAATATCGGTCCTTAACTGCTGCAAAACAGGAATCTGACTGCGTACTTCATCCGCCTTTGCGAAGTCTACTGCAGCCATCAGCATGCCCGGACCCTCGCCCAGTTCCTCCATGATCGATCCCCATGGATCCACTGCAATGGAATGTCCCCATCCGTTATAAGAACCTGCCAGGTCACCTGCTGCCGCACATCCAAGAACGTACATCTCCTGATCAAGGGCACGTGCCCGCATCAGCAGCTCCCAATGTGCCGGTCCTGTTGTTCTGTTGAAGGATGCCGGCATAACAACCGCCTTTGCCCCTCGCTTCGCAAGAAGCCGGAACAACTCAGGAAATCTCACATCATAGCAGATAGCTACACCAATCGGACCAAATTCTGTTTCGACAACACACACTTCATCTCCGGCCGTAATGACGCTGGACTCACTGTAATACTGTCCACCTTCCACATCAATATCAAACATATGCATCTTGCGATACTTGCCAATCTGTCTGCCTTCTCTGTCAAAAGTATAGGCTGTACTGTAAATATGTCCATCCGCGCTCTCCGGTATACTTCCCGCCACAAGATATACATGATTCTTTGCAGCCGCCTCTGACATCGCCTGCCATGCTTCCCCGCCTTCCGGCTGGGCCGCTGCCGAAATGGCTTTCTTGTTGTATGGACAGATAAACATCTCAGGCAGAACAACCATATCTGCTTTTGACTTGACAGCATCTGCGATCACGCGCTCTGCATTTCTGAGATTCTTATGCCAATCCTTATGAACTGTTGTCTGACATAATGCAATTTTCATTTGTCAACCTCCATCGATCACTTTATTTTTTCTTTCAATACGCACAAACAGATTCCTGCGCATTTATTTCTTTTCATTGTCCTCACCGCGGGACATCTTATTCTTCAGATACCGCCAGCCTTCCTGGTACTTGAAAGATCTTGCAGAAGGATTTCGAAGCATCATATGTAGCTGTCTCGGATGCATCTTTGTGCGTGCACGCATTCTCATCGCCTCAATTCTGCCGCGCATCTGACGCATTTCATTCTGAATATCTTCAAGCTTCTCACCGGCTCCCGATGTTTCCACCGCTTCACGGATTCTTTCGATACTCTCTGAGTTCTCCAGGCGCTTACGAAGGGCATCCATATGTCTCGCAAGCTCTGTCATTCTCTCTTCTGTCAAAAGTGCCATTCTCTGCTTCTGTTCATCCCAGCGGACTTCCATTCCATCCTTCGCACTTTCAAGTGAATCATTCACCACAGCTTCAAGTACTTCAACTCGTTTCTGCATACGCTGAACTTCTTCTTTGGCGCGCTCTGCCTGAATAAGCACTTCTTTCAGGTCAATGGCTGTTCTGAAGGATGATGCAAAATCAAATGTAAATACAACCGTGATCCCCCAGGTCATATAATACAACACTCTGTCATTGATCATCATCACCATATGCTCGACCGGCGGCTGAATCACTTCCACCATGACAAGGGTAAAAAATCCCCACAGAACTGTCGCTTCAAGACAGATTCTGCCGCGGAAATTGAACTTCTTGTCTGTATAATCCCAATAACGGACCCCAAAAAGGTTCTCCATCACTGTTCCTGTTATGTATTCAAGCACCGTTGCTCCGATGGCACCCACAATATACATCAACAGATAATTACCTCTTACCGGTATCGTGAGAAAAAGCATCAGAACCGCGCCTGATCCGTACAGTGGAATATAGGGGCCTGTCATAAATCCTCGATTGACCCATCTGTGTTCATGAACCGAAACATATACCGATTCAAAACACCACCCAAAGAAACAATAGATGAAGAAAAATGCCAGCCATTGTGTCATCGAATAGGTATACACCTGCATCCCTCCTGTCGTAAATGCGGCATTTTAGTGTCTGCTTTAATAATACCGTATGGTGACGTTTTTGCCAAGCTTTTCTGCTGCTTCTTTGAGCTGCTCGACAAGGTTATGCCGGACGCTGACATCAAAGAGCAGAGTTTCATGGGCTGTGTTGTTGGCTTTGCCCACAAATAAATTCAGATCTGTGCATTCTTCTGATATGATCTTGGCCAGCTTCGCCGCACCATTGTCTTCGTCCAGCTGAAGGAAAATGTCAAAATCCACATCGTCTTTGGCCAGTTCACGCAGAAGATAAAGAGTTCTGTTCATAGTCAAAACACCTTCTGTAACAAGATCGATGCCTTTGATATTAGATGTCGGCGGTACTTCCGGTGTGCCGTCGTAGTTGTTGGTCACCGGCTGCTTCAGATATCTTGAAGCAATGCTGGCTGTTGTTCCGCCGGATACGATATGTTTGCCCGGACTTGTAATGAAATCAAGCATGATCCGCTCATCATCATCCATATCCTTCGGCGGGCCCGTAAAGATATTGACCACTTTTCGCTCAATGACTCTTGCTACCGCCACTGTTGTATCGTCTCCCGGTTTCTGCATATACAGGTCATCGCAGGCCTGGGACAGCATCGCTGCCAGACGCTTGGCCGAAAGTGTATCCCTGGTACATTTCACGGTGTAGTCCGCCATGCTTTCCCACGTCCAGCCGAAATTCAGCAGTTCTCCGACACCGGCATAGATCACGCCGTCGCTCATCAGGACAAAACAGTCTTTCAATTTGACCTGAAAACGGTATTCTCTAATCTTCTTGCCTTCAATCTCCCTGACTGTATAAGGGATATCCATCAATTTGCCGTCCCGGACAAAAATACATCCCGGATTGTCATATTCCACAAGATAAGCTTCCCCATTATGAAAAATCTGCAAAATACTGAAGGTGGAATAAGCCACCTGACGCACCTGGCAAATCGGCAGCGTTCGTGCGATCGTCTCAACCCCCTGCTCGATAGGTGCTCCTTTCTGAAACATCGTACGGAGGATCTTAGAGGTCAGCGTTGCCAGAATGTTGGCCTTTACACCGCTTCCCATACCGTCTGCCAGAATGACCACATCCGAATCTTCTGTCTTAAGGATCTCCACTTTGTCGCCGCACAGTTCCTCATGTATCTTATTCAGACTTTTCCAGCATGTTTCAACACTTACTTCCATCCTATCTTCCTCCGACGACTATCAGTCTGATCTGCTTCCTTCATCATAGAATCTCTCAACTGGGTCAAAATCACCTTCGTCTCAGCGGTTGTCTCACCAAGTAATCCGGCAATTTCCTGCGCTACCGTCATCTGCTTATCAATAACCTGCTGCGCAATATCCACCGTATCCATCCGCATTTGAAGCTGCCGTTCCATTTCCGCTTCCTCATCGGTAACATCCTGGAAAATAGCCAGCATAGCATCCATTTCCTCAATATAGATAATATTCTCCAACAGAACAAGTCCCAGACCGCTGAGATGGATCTTCTTGCGTTTGATGGACAGGTGATCCTCCAGAACCTGTTCAAAATCGGAAGCATCCATAATCTCAAAGATCATCTTATTGACAGCCTCTGATTTGTTGATGCCAAAAACATCCTCTGCCCGCTTATTAAACTCAATGATCTGGAAAGCCGAATCTACGATCAAAATGATTTCAGGTGTAGCTTCCAGCACCACATTGGACATGGAACGCGCCTTCTCATACACATGCGGCAGACACATCTCCTGTTCTGCCTTGCCCTGAAAAACGGCAATGGCTTTGTCCCGGCATGTCGGATAACCGCAGGCACCGCAGTTCAACTCCTGTGTCTTATTGTATTTGCCGGTTGCCTTGAGAATCCGTGTAATCTGTTCCTCTGTCGGCATTTCATCCTGAATCCTCTCCGATCTGAAATGCTTGTTGATATCAATGTTCCCTGCCAGCTGTGGATATGCCGGATCTTGCTTCTCAACCTGTTCCTCGATCACCATGGTTGCCTTGTACTTGGAAATATGCAATTTATTCACGGCAGGTCCTTTCACACAGCCGCCCTCACACATATTAGCCTCAATAAAACAGTTCTCGATCAGCCCTTTTTTCATATCTTCAAAAACTTCACGGCAATCCTCAATACCGTCTACAAAAATTTTCTTGTATGAATCCACCTTTTTCTTCGCCAGAACAGATGAAATGACACCGCTGGTCACCGGATACAGGCGGTTGACCTTCGGATCCGGATTGGTCGGCTGCTTCTCTTCACATTCTCTGATGGAGATATCACGCTCCTGCAGCCATGATTCAATCTCTTCAAAATTCAGAACCGCATCCACAAAACCGGTTGTCCGGTCATCTCCCTCTGCTTCCTGCTTCTTGGCAATACAAGGGCCCACAAATACAACCTTCACATCCGGCCCGTACATAGATTTGATCAGTTTGCCATGGGCAATCATCGGAGATACAACCGGTGCCATATATTCCACCAGCTCCGGATAATACTTCTCTACCAATTCATTCACACTTGGACAGCATGTGGAAATGATATTCTTCATCTGCCCCTCTGCCAGGAGCCTGGTATAAGCCTCCGTCACATAGGCTGCCCCCTCTGCCGTCTCCCGCACTTCAGAAAATCCAAGCCTCAAAAGCGCATCCACAACCTGTCCCGGCTTGTCATAATCAAAGATACCGAGATAGGCCGGTGCCAGTGACACAATCGTTTTCTCTCCCATTGTAATGAATGCCCTGACTTTCTCCAGATCACTGACAAAGGTCTTGGCATTCTGCGGACAGACTTCCAGACATGTGCCGCAAAGGACACAATGATCATCCATAATCGTTGCCTGTGCATCTTTGACCTTAATCGCCTTGACAGAACACGAACGAACACATTTATAGCAATGCTTACAGCTTGCATTCTTAAAATCAATAACCTTCATAAAAATCCTCCCGCCACAACATGAACAACTTCACCAACAGTATTTGCCGTATAAAAACATTGTATCATAGACTGACGCCGGTTGCACTAAAAAAGCCAGCTGATATCTTTTTCCTTTTCCATTTTCATGATATAATTATTATTAACTAAAACTTCCCACACCGATACGGTGTGTTGAACCTTGAAAATTCAATATTTCAGCCAATAAAAAAGGCATAAA
>NZ_JBBMEK010000059.1:0-14032 GCF_040096555.1 Coprococcus intestinihominis
AAGAAGATCAGGGACTTTATCCGATCAGTGGTGAATACTCAGAGGAACTGCACTCTGTCGGACAGTTCCTTCAGGATGGCAGCCCTGTGATCTTTGAGACATTTTTACATGTGAAAGATCCGCAGGCGTCCATGATCGTCCATCCGGATGGTCGTGTGAAGGATGATTTTGATTATTTGAATGGCAAAGACTTCAGAGAGATCAATGAAGCCGCTTATGGAGCCACACTTCGTGCCCACAGTGAAAAGATGCCATGTATGGTGCTTGAGGTTGAGAAATTAACACCGTACAGTTTCGGAGAGATCTTTTATTTCTTTATGTATACATGCTATGTATCATCGGGAATTCTGGGCGTGAATCCGTTTGACCAGGAAGGTGTGGAAGCCTACAAACAGCGCATGTTCAAAGCCCTTGGCAAGTAGAGGTATTTGGGCGTTAAAAAGAACAGGCCTCTCTTAATGAGAAGCCTGCTGACGTAAGGTTGAGAAAAGTCTGCGGTCACGGTTGAGGGGACAGCAGCTGTCACGTTTGGCAATATAATAAGGCAGAAAGGTTTTAAGCGGCATCCGGTGGCCGCCGCTTACACGGTCAAGGAGCACCTTGAAAGCCATTTTGCCCAGTTCATCTGTCGGAATATGAACGGTAGTGAGCATCGGAGACATATATTGTGCGATATCGATATCATCGATACTGATAACAGAAATATCTTCAGGTACACGGAAGTTCAGCTTTTTTAGAGCATGAAGAACACCGATGGCTGTACGGTCATTGGCACAGAGGATGGCGGAAAGGTCATCACATGTTCTGGCCAGCATTTTCATGCCTTCGTAGCCGCCCTCGGATGTCTGATGGACATTGGCGGTGTTGCGCTGGGCAAATGGCAGATCAAGTTTGGACAGGGCTTCCTTGTAGCCGCTGAAGCGGGGCTCCTTATCCTGCTCACCGATATAGCCGATAACAGAATGACCCAGGGATTTCAGATAGGAAATCGCCGTATAGACAATTTCACTGCTGTCACAGACAACCTGATCGAATTGGAAATCCATTGGGATTAGGCCGGTGTAGACAACATTCTTGCTGAGATTGCTGACCAGAGAAGCAATCCGCTGGTCGTAACGGCCGAGAACAACAATACCGTCAGCGGGAAACTGGGTAAGCTGAGCAGCAGTTTCAGGTCGGCCAAGATCCTGGGAAGTAAAAGAGTAGCGAATGAAATAGCGACTTTTGATGGCTTCCAGTTCCAGAGCCTTTACGATTTGTGAGAAGAAAGGATCTGACATATCCGTATGGGTTCTGGCATAAACACAGGCAATGGACTTGGGATCCGGATCGCGAAGCTCGGCAGACTGTCCGAGCTTGAGATTGCGGGCTGTTTTATTCGGTGAATAGCCGGTACGACGGATAATCTCCCATATACGGGCCTGCACTTTGGGACTGGCTGCTTTTGTATTTTCCTGATTGATGACACGGGAGACTGTGGATACAGAAACTCCCGCTTCCTTTGCGATTTCTTTAAGCGTCATAGATGAACCTCACTGATAGATAAGATGACCGGTTAACGAAAGGGTCATCTGTTATTCCGTTGACAAAGTGTCCATATAGTAGTATAGTACAAAATATTTTTTTTTACAATAAAAGGTGGTAGCATAACATGAAACATGAATATTACCAGTATAATGCAGAGGAGATCCTGTCCAAAGGACCAAAGTTCCCTCTGATTATTATGAAAGACAATGCAGAAGTTTTTAAATCCATGGCAGATGAGATGGCAGATACGATCGTTGAGCATAATGCAAAAGGTGAAAAGACTGTATTTATCTGTCCTGTAGGCCCTGTAGGACAGTATCCTTATTTTGTTGACAGAGTCAACAGCGAGAAAATCAGCCTGAAAAATGTCTGGTTCATCAATATGGATGAATATCTGGATGATAACAAAGAATGGGTGAGCATCGATCATCCGTTAAGTTTCAGAGGCTTTATGAAACGTACTGTTTATGACAAAATCAATCCTGAACTGGTGATGCCGGAAGTACAGAGAATCTTCCCTGATCCAAAGAATCCGGGTCACATTCCGGAAGTGATCGGGCAGCTTGGCGGTGTGGATATCTGCTTCGGCGGTATCGGTATCAATGGCCATGTTGCTTTCAATGAAGCAGACGGAAGTCTCAGCAATGAAGAATTTCTGGCACAGCAGACACGTGTCTTAAAGATCACGCCTGAGACAAGAACAGCCAATGCGATTGGTGATTTTAACGGTGCCCTTGAGGATATGCCGCATTACTGCATCACAATCGGTATCAATGAAATTTCCCATGCACGTAAGATCCGTCTGGGCTGCTTCAGAAACTGGCATCGTGCCGTTGTAAGACGTGCTGTTTATGGTGAACAGACATCTGAATTCCCAGTCAGCTTATTACAGAATCATTCGGATATTAATCTGAAGATTACTGAATTTGTAGCAAGCCTTACAGATTAATATGTTTATCATAGGCGGGGCGTTCAGCAAATGGAAGTATGATTCCCTGCATTTACAGCAGTGTTAAAACAGACAGAGGCGATAACAAAATGAAAACATTAATTAAAAATGGACAGGTTTATATGAACCGCCATTTTGAGAAGAAAGATTTATTGTTGGATGACAGAAAGATTGCTGTGATCGGAGATTTTCTTGAGCCGGAAGACGCGGATACAGCAGTATATGATGCGGAAGGCTGTTATGTCACACCGGGATTTATCGATGTGCATACACATGGTGGTTTTGGTGTAGATGTCAATGCAGCCACACAGGAAGATTACGAGAAAATCGGCCATTTCTTTGCAAAGGAAGGCACCACATCCTGGCATTGCTCTATCTTGACGGATACCGAAGAGCAGACAGACTGGTGCATTAAAGAAGCTGTGAAGCATTATGAAACCAATACAGCAGCAGGACAGCCGCACGGCAATTGTGCGGATCTGATGGGAATCCATCTGGAGGGACCGTTCCTGGCATCGGAGTACAAAGGGGCGATGCCCGAATATCTGCTTCGTACAGCGGATATGCCGCTGTTAAAGCACTATCAGGAGACAGCAGGCGGTTTTATTCATTACATAACTGTATCACCGGAAGTTGCAGGTATTCCGGAGCATGTCAAAGATATCACTGAGATGGGCATCAAAGTGGCTATCGGTCATTCCGGTGCGGATTATGCCACATCCTGGAAATGTATCGATGCCGGTGCAGCAGCCGCAACCCATACATTTAATGCGATGCGCCTGTTCCATCAGCATGAGCCGGCCATCATGGGTGCGGTTCTTGAATCGGATGTATACTGCGAAGCTATTTGCGATGGCCGACATCTTCATCCGGGTTCTGTCCGTTTCCTTTTGAAAATGAAGGGGTATGACAGAGTCATTGCCATCACAGACTCCATTATGGCCGCAGGACTGCCGGACGGCAACTACAAACTGGGAGTCAACGATGTCATTGTTGAAGAAGGTGATGCCAAACTCAAAGACGGTACAAGAGCCGGCAGTACCCTGACAACGGGACAGGCATTCAGAAATCTGATGAAATTCACCGGCGAAAGCCCTGAGAAGATTCTACCATTGCTGACAGAGAACCCGGCCACCATGTTAGGACTGCAGAACAGCATTGGCTTCATCGGCGAAGGCAGAGATGCCGACGTGCTGATCATGGACAGCGAATTCCAGATAAAAGAAACATTCGTCAAAGGACGTCGAATTATTTAGAAAATAGAGAGGAGCTTTAAAAATGCCATTAATTCCATTAAGACCTTTACTTGAAACTGTTGATAAATATCACTATGCGCAGGGTGCTTTCAATGTCAACGCTGTTGCTCAGGCAAAAGCGGCCATTGAAGTGCATGAAATGTTCCGTTCTGCAGCAATCCTGCAGGGTGCAGATCTGGCCAACGGATTCATGGGCGGCCGTACAGATTTCCAGAATGCAACTCTGGAAGACAAGAAGATCGGTGCCAAAAATATTGCCAATGCCGTCAAGAAATATGCTGAGGATTCACCTATTCCTGTTGTTCTGCATCTGGATCACGGCAAGAACTTTGATTCCTGTAAAGCAGCCATCGAAGGCGGTTATACATCTGTTATGATCGATGGTTCTTCACTGCCGTTTGATGAAAATGTAGAGTTGACAAGAGAAGTTGTTAAATATGCCCATGAAAGAGGCGTTTCTGTTGAAGGTGAGCTGGGTGTATTAGCCGGTGTGGAAGATCACGTATTTTCTGCAACATCAACTTACACAAACCCATTAAAAGCTGTTGAATTCTTTAAGAAGACAGGCGTAGATGCGCTGGCTATTTCTTATGGTACAATGCACGGTGCGTCTAAAGGTAAAAATGTTAAACTGAGAAAAGAAATCGTTATTGCCATCAAAGAGTGCCTGATGCATGAAGGTATCTTTGGCGTTTTAGTTTCTCATGGTTCTTCAACTGTTCCAAAATACATTGTTGATGAGATTAATGCCCTGGGCGGCAATATTCAGAATGCCCATGGTATTTCTGTAGATGAACTGAAAGCAGCTATTCCTTGCGGTATCGGCAAGATCAATGTTGATACAGATATCCGTCTGGCTGTTACAAGAAACATGAAAGAATTCTTCCATAACTATCCGGAGAAACGTAACAGCCCATCCATCGGCGGCGTCTATAAACTGCTTGAAGAGAAGAAAGATCAGTTTGACCCTCGTGCATTCCTGCCTCCGATCATGGATACCGTTATGTACGGCAACGTTCCTGATGAAGATGTTGCTGCTCTGGTTGCTGTCATCGAAAAAGGTGTTAAAGAAGCTATTGGTACACTGATTGTACAGTTTGGTTCATTCGGTAAGGCACCGCTTGTTGAGCAGGCAAGTCTTGATGAAATGGCTGAACGCTATAAGAAGATGTAATTGCGTCAATAATAGAAAGTAAAGAAGGAATTCTACAACATGGTCTGGCTGATTGTTGCGACACTTGCTGCTAGTTTTATTAAGGGTGTCTGTGGATTTGCCAATACCCTTGTATTTACCACGATATTGAGTTTTTCGTTCAATAACATTCAAATTACGCCGATGGATCTGATTATTGGCTACCCAGCCAACGTGATCATTGCCTGGAAAGAGCGCAGGCAAATTAACTGGCGAATCAGCCTGCCGGTGGCAGCTCTGATCATTTTCGGCAACATTCCCGGCATTTTTATGCTGAAGAATGTGGACACGCGAACCATCAAAGTGATTTTCGGTTTTTTCATTATCGCCATGGGCATTGAGATGCTGATGCGGGAGAAAGCCGGAAAGAAGCAGAAACAGTCAAAAATCATACTTGGACTGATTGGTGTGCTTTCAGGTCTGTGCTGCGGACTTTATGGTGTCGGTGCACTGCTGGCGGCGTACATGGATCGTGTGACTGAAGACAGCCATGCATTCAAAGGCAATCTTTGTTTTGTATTCTGGATTGAATGTACATTCAGACTGATTGTCTATCCATGCATCGGCATATTGAACTGGCAGATCTTTCGTCAGGCGGTATGTATGATTCCGTTTATGGTGCTGGCGCTGGTTTTTGGCATGAAGTGCTGCGGACATTTGAACGAAATGGTCATCAAGAGGCTGGTCATTATCGTGCTGATATTGTCAGGAATTGCACTTGTTATCCAAAACCTTTGTTAAAATATCTTATGCCCAATCACTTTTCATTATACAAGAGGTGTCGGCTGTGACTGATTCGGTCACAACCGACACCTTTTTTGTGCATATTCAACCAAAATCGGTCATTATTTTTGTGAAGTAGTTTGATTGAATTTGACTGAATCTGGCGTTATAATATGAACATAATAAAGAGCAGGAGGTAACAAGATGATTTATACAGTGACTTTTAATCCATCACTGGATTATATCGTTGCAGTAGACGATTTTCAGCTGGGACTTACCAATCGAACAAGTTCAGAATTAATCCTTCCTGGAGGAAAAGGCATTAATGTTTCAACATTATTAATGAATCTTGGTATAGAAAGCACAGCACTTGGTTTTATGGCCGGTTTCACAGGTGATGAGATTGTCCGTGAGCTGCAGGAAATGGGTGTGAAATCTGATTTCATTCGTATTGATGAAGGCATTTCAAGAATTAATCTGAAGTTGAAATCCATTGATGGCACAGAGATCAACGGCAGTGGACCGGCAATCAGTGCTGACAAAGTTGAACAGCTGATGGTTCAGCTGGATGCACTTGGTGAAGGCGATGTTCTTTTCCTGGCAGGCAGTATCCCATCATCTATGCCGGATGATATGTATCGCCGTATTATGGCAAGACTGGAAGGTAAAGGCGTGATGATCGTTGTGGATGCAACAAAAGATTTATTGCTGAATGTTTTGGAGTACCATCCATTTTTGATCAAGCCGAATAATCATGAGTTGGGTGATATTTTCGGTGTAGAGTTAAAGACAAGAGAAGAAGTTGTTCCTTACGGCAAAAAGCTTCAGAAAATGGGGGCACGCAATGTGCTGATCTCCATGGCCGGCGAAGGTGCCGTTCTGATCGCAGAAGACGGACAGGTATTTGATAAGCCTGCACCGAAGGGCCATCTGGTGAACGCAGTAGGCGCGGGCGATTCTATGGTCGCAGGTTTTATGGCCGGATGGATGGACAAACAGGATTATGAGCATGCCTTCTGTATGGGTATTGCATCAGGAAGTGCCAGTGCATTTTCTGAATATCTGGCTACAAAGAGCGAAATTGAAGCAATTTATAAACAGGTAAGAGTGGAGGATTAAAAACCATGAGAATTACAGACTTATTGGATAAGCAGAGTATTTCCCTTAATGGTGCGCCGAAAGATAAGAAAGAGGCGCTTGATCAGGTCGTAGATCTGATGGCCAAAAGCGGCAAAATTAACGATGTTGAAGCTTACAGACAGAAAGTTTATGCAAGAGAAGAAGAGAGTACAACCGGTATCGGCGAAGGTATTGCCATTCCTCATGGTAAATGCGATGCTGTGACAAAACCGGGGCTGGCAGCCATGGTTGTCAAAGACGGTGTGGATTTTGATTCCCTGGATGGTGAACCGGTGCATCTGATCTTTCTTATTGCAGCTCCGAACACAGAAGATAATATCCATCTGGACGTATTGAGTAAATTATCAGTTCTTTTGATGGATGAGCAGTTTACAGCAGATCTGCTGAATGCCAAATCTGTGGATGAATTTCTTGAAATCGTGGATAAGGCTGATGACGAGAAGAGCGATATTGATGAACGTCTGGCAGATACCGGTGAAGCTGAAGGTGCGCAGGCAAAACTTCTGGCAGTAACAGCCTGCCCGACAGGTATTGCGCATACGTATATGGCGGCAGAAGGCCTTGAGAAGGCTGCAAAGGCAAAGAATTGTTTCATCAAAATTGAGACAAGAGGATCCGGCGGTGCAAAGAACGTGATCACCGATCAGGAAATTGCTGAAGCAGACTGTATTATCGTTACAGCGGATACTCAGGTACCGCTGGATCGTTTTGACGGTAAGAAAGTCATTATCCGACAGGTATCCGATGGTATCAGCAAGGCGGATGAACTGGTAGATCTGGCTCTGTCAGGCAATGTACCTGTTTACCATGCAGCTGAAGGTGCTAAGACAGAGGTTAAATCTTCCGGCGGCGGCATCGGCCATCAGATTTATGCACAGCTGATGAATGGTGTTTCACATATGCTGCCATTTGTTATCGGCGGCGGTATCCTGATCGCCATTGCATTTCTGATCGATGGTCTTTCAATTGATATCAATTCACTGCCGGCGGATCAGAGAGCCAACTTCGGTACCATTACACCAATCGCAGCGATGTTCAAACAGATCGGCGGTGTTGCATTTGGCTTTATGCTTCCGGTACTGGCAGGATTTATCGCCATGGCCATCGGTGACAGACCGGCACTGGCCCTTGGTTTTGTGGGCGGTATGATGGCTGCAAGCGGCAAATCCGGTTTCCTGGGAGCTTTGGTTGCAGGTTTTGTTGCCGGTTATCTGATACTTGCACTGAGAAAAGCATGTGACAAATTGCCGACAGCACTTGAGAAGATTGCACCGGTTCTGATTTATCCAGTGGTGGGTATTCTGGTAATGGGACTTTTTATGATGTTCATTGTAGAGCCGATCATGGGTGGTATCAATACAGGTCTTAACAATGCCTTGACAGGTATGGGAAGTTCAAGTAAAGTGGTATTAGGATTAGTTCTCGGCGGCATGATGGCCATCGATATGGGCGGCCCATTCAATAAGGCGGCTTATGTGTTCGGTACAGCAGCTATTGCAGCGGGCAATTATGATATCATGGCAGCAGTTATGATCGGAGGTATGACACCACCTTGTGCCATTGCCCTTGCAACGATCCTGTTTAAAGATAATTTTACAAAAGAAGAAAGAGAGTCCGGTCCGACAAACTTTATCATGGGTCTGGCCTTTATTACAGAAGGTGCCATTCCATATGCGGCTGCGGATCCGCTGCATGTTTTACCAGCCTGCATCGCAGGTTCAGCTGTTGCAGGTGCGATTTCAATGTTCTTTGGATGTACACTGATGGCACCTCACGGCGGTATCTTCGTATTCCCGGTTGTGGGCAATGCATTGATGTATCTGGTTGCGCTGGTTGTAGGTATGGCAGTTTCTACAGTATTACTTGGTTTGTTAAAGAAAAAGGTTGCTTAAGTTAAAGATTGAAATAATCGAAATAATAAATGATGATTGTCAATAAAGTCAACGAATAATATGAATTGAGGAGGAATTTATCATGAAGGAATTTAAGTATGTGATCACAGACAAAGAAGGTATCCACGCTCGTCCAGCCGGTGAACTGATCAAAGTTGTTAAAGGATTCAACAGCACGATCAAGATTGCCAAAGACGGCAAAGAAGCAGACTGCAAGAGAATGTTCGCTGTTATGGGTCTTGGCGTTAAGAATGGTCAGGAAGTTGTCTTTACATTTGATGGTGAAGATGAAGATGCTGCATGTGAAGCAGTCAGCAAATTCATGAAAGAAAATCTGTAATTTATAATTATTGTAACGACGGCGTTATAAGGAGTTAAACGTGTTCCCGTATCAGCGGGGCGAATTGAAGAGACTGTTGCATGATGGGTGCCCTGTAATGGGTTATGCAGCAGTTTTTTCTTTAACGGAGGAGAATCAGGATGCAGATATATAAAGGTAAAAGTGTTTTTGGCGGTATTGCCATTGGTAAGATCAGTGTTTACAAAAAAGATGAACAGCTTGTTAAGCGTGTCAAAATTGAAGATGCAGATGCAGAAATGGAGAGATACACAGCTGCCCGTAATATTGCGGCTGCACAGCTTCAGAAGTTGTATGATAAAGCGTTAAAAGAAGTAGGAGAGGCTAACGCTGCTATTTTTGAAGTGCATCAGATGATGCTTGAAGATGAAGATTACAATGAATCTGTTGAGAATATTATTCATTCCCAGATGGTGAATGCGGAATATGCGGTTGCCTCCACAGCAGATAATTTTGCCCAGATGTTTGAAGCCATGGACGATGATTATATGCGCGGCCGTGCGGCAGATGTCAGAGATATTTCAGAACGTGTGATCACTGTTCTGGCAGGCGGTGCAGGCAGCGGACTTGATTCTGATGAATCTGTTATCATTGCGGCAGACGATCTGGCACCATCAGAAACTGTTCAGCTGGATAAGGATAAGGTTTTATCCTTCGTTACAGCCCACGGTTCAGAGAATTCCCATACGGCTATCCTTGCACGTACTATGGGTATTCCGGCATTGATCGGTACCGGTATTGATCTGGATGAGACCGTTGACGGCAAGCTTGGTATTGTAGATGGCACCAATGGTGTTGTTTATGTTGATCCGGATGCTGAACTGTTGGAAGAAATGAAGAAGAAACAGCAGGAAGAGCAGGAGAAAAAACGTCTTCTTCAGACATTAAAGGGCAAAGAAAATATTACACTTGACGGTCAGAAAGTGATGCTGTATGCTAATGTAGGTAATATCAAGGATCTCGGTATTGCACTGCAGAATGATGCAGGCGGTATCGGACTTTTCAGAAGTGAATTTATTTATCTGGGACAGGATCATTATCCGACAGAGGAGGAACAGTTCCAGATTTATAAGACTGTGGCAGAGACTATGGCCGGAAGAAGAGTTATCATCCGTACACTGGATATCGGAGCTGACAAGCAGTGCGATTACTTTGAATTGGACAAAGAGGACAATCCTGCAATGGGGCTCCGCGCCATCCGTATCTGTCTGACACGTCCGGAGATTTTCAAGACACAGTTGCGTGCGCTTTTCAGAGCCAGTGTTTATGGCAATATCAACATTATGTATCCGATGATTATCAGCGTTGATGAGGTCCGTCAGATTAAAGCCATTGTTGAAGAAGTGAAGGCCGAACTG
The DNA here is from genome assembly GCF_040096555.1 of Coprococcus intestinihominis. Classification (NCBI taxonomy): domain Bacteria; kingdom Bacillati; phylum Bacillota; class Clostridia; order Lachnospirales; family Lachnospiraceae; genus Coprococcus; species Coprococcus intestinihominis. The sequence goes on from NZ_JBBMEK010000059.1 coordinate 10,396, forward strand.
GCAGAACAGGGAATTGAATACGGCAATCCGGCACAGGGGATCATGATCGAGACACCGGCCTCTGTGATGATGAGCCGGGAATTGGCAGAAGAAGTAGATTTCTTCAGTATCGGTACTAATGACCTGACACAGTATACACTGGCCATTGACCGTCAGAATTCAAAACTTGACAAGTTCTTTGATTCCCACCATCCAGCAGTCCTTCGTATGATTCAGATGACCGTTGAGAATGCTCACAAGGCAGGTATCTGGTGTGGTATCTGCGGTGAATTGGGCGCTGATCAGGCTTTGACAAAGGATTTTCTGGCGATGGGTGTCGATGAGCTTTCTGTATCTCCGGGAAGTATTCTTCCGCTTCGTAAGATTATCCTTGAGACCGATGTCGAAGCGTATAAGAAGTCAAAACAGACAAAATAATACAAGATTGAATCGACATAAACAGATGAAGGATGTCTCTCATTTGCAAATGAAGATTGAAATAGGCAACAGATTAATTCAGACTGCGTCACCATCAGGTGGCGCTGTCTTTGCAGAGTAGAAGAAGTAACTGCGAGGGTACAACGCAGCTGCAATAAGAGGAAATTATGCTGACAGAGCAACGATATGAAACAATTTTACGAATGTTGGATGAAAGAGGAAGTGTGACGGTCACAGAACTGAAAGACCTGCTGGATGCTTCGGAATCTACGGTGCGCCGTGATATCACAGCTCTTGGCAAAGCCGGCCGTCTGATCAAGGTTTTTGGCGGGGCCATTGCGATGGAGCATATTATGACAGGCAGTGAACCGACGGTCGCCCAGAAGGTAGAAGTGAATAAGGAAGAAAAGTGTCGGATCGCGTCTTATGCAGCCAGCCTGATCGAACCGGAAGACTTTATTTTCCTGGATGCCGGTACCACAACGGGATACATGATGGATTATCTGGAGGAGAAAAACGCTACATTTGTCACCAATGCGGTGGTGCATGCCCAGAAGCTGGCTGAGATGGGGATGAAAGTGCTGTTGGTAGGCGGAGAGCTGAAGAGTTCCACAGAAGCGATTGTCGGGGGCCAGGCGACGGAGATGATCCGTCGGTATCATTTCACGAAGGGATTTTTCGGTACCAACGGTGTGACGAAGAAAACGGGATTTACCACACCGGAAGCCAGTGAAGCGGTTGTCAAAGAAATCGCTATGGCTCATTGCCGCGACCGATATGTTCTTGCGGATCATGACAAATTCGGCAAAGTCAGTTCCGTAACCTTTGGAGCTTTTCAATCGGCAATTATCCTGACGGATCGTAAAGTTCCGGGAATTGAGGACGCCGGGAATGTGATTGTGGTATAAAGAGAATGAAATATTGCTGGCACGGAGTATCAACAAAATAAATTATGAAAAATAAAAATCCACTTTTGTAGAAAAGTCTATGAAAGTGGATTTATTTTTCAAAAGTGAAAAAAGATCGATGTTCTATGATATAATAAATCCATTGGATCAATTTTAAGGAGGACAATTTCTGAATGAAAAAAAGAATTTTGGCGGTTATGATGACAGCGGCTATGGTGCTGGGAGCGCTTACAGGCTGTGGTCAGTCTTCTAAGGATGATAAGACAGAATCAGCCACAGCAGCAGAAACAGAAACCATCAGCTATGATGTACTGACCCAGGTGCGTGTAGGGTATATGCCGAATTATGAATCTCTCTGGGAAGTGGCCACAGCGATTAATAAAGGTTATTTTGAAGAACAGGGACTGGATATCAAGTTATCTTCTTTTCAGGTTGACGAGGCGGGAATAGGGTTAATGGCATCAGGGTCTGTTGATGTGGCTTATATCGGAGCGGATGTGCATAAGCGGTGTATTGAAGGCGCGGCGCAGATTTTCTGCAGTAGCTTGAAGGTTTCCGGTGAAACTGCCGATTGCCAGGGCTGGGGATGCCTGCCGGGTTATGTGGAGGCCAACAAGGATATCCTTGTGAGATTTACAAAAGCACTTTATAAGGCTATGGATTATGGCTCACAGGAAGCCAACTATGATGAAGTGGCCGGTTATGTTGCGGATATCTGCGGTGCAGATAAAGCAACTGAATTGGAACAGGCAAAAGAAGGCAACTGGATTGACAGCAAGACACTTCTTCAGTATCTGGGAGACGGTACATTGAAGAAATACTATGAAAGCCAGCAGAAGAATTTCATCGATGCTGGTGATGTAGACAAGAAAGTACCGATTGAAGATTATGTACTGTTTGATGTGATGGAAGAAGCCGGCAAATAGTGTTTTATAACTTTATAAATGAGTGAAGAAAGAGATGAACAAATCGGAAATGGATGCGTTTGTCTCTTTTTTTGTGGGAATTAAATGTGTAAAATTGAATACATAATACAAAATACTAATATTCAGATTGAATACTGTATACAATCATGATATAATCAAATTACAAAAGAGATAAAACATTATTTGACATAAGGAGGTACCGTTATGGGTAGAGAGATTAATCAGAGAAAAGCAGCGATTATTGGTTGTGGTTTTGTTGGTTCAGCAACAGCATTTACATTAATGCAGAGTCAGCTTTTTTCAGAGCTTGTTTTGGTAGATGTAGATTTTGACAAGGCAGACGGAGAAGCAAAAGATATTGCTCATGGTATTCCTTTTGCGGGTCAGATGAAAATACATGCAGGGGTCTATGAAGATTTGAGTGATGCGGCTATTATTATTGTGACTGCCGGAGCCGGTCAGAAGCCGGGAGAGACAAGATTGGATTTGGTGCATAAGAATGTGGCGATTTATGAAAGTATTATTCCGAGAATTGCAGAACAGAATAAGGATGCGATATTACTGATTGTTTCCAATCCGGTAGATATTCTGACTTATACAGCTTTGAAACTCAGCGGCTATCCTGAGAATCGTGTACTTGGTTCAGGAACGGTTCTGGATACAGCACGATTAAAATATGCTCTTGGTGAGCATTTGAGTGTAGACAGCCGGAGTGTCCATTCCTTCATTATCGGTGAACATGGTGACAGTGAGATTGCCGTATGGAGCAGTGCCAATGTGGCAGGTGTGCCGTTAGACCAGTTCTGCGAGATGAGAGGCCACTATAATCATGAGACAGCTATGAAGGAAATTGCAGAATCTGTTAAAAACAGCGCTTACGAGATTATTGCCAAGAAGCATGCCACTTATTATGGCATTGCAATGTCTGTAAAACGTATCTGCGAGTGCATTATGCGCAATGAAAAGTCTGTTATGCCGGTATCTTCAATAATGCATGGTGAGTATGGAATTGAGGGAATGTGTCTGAGCATGCCGGCTGTTGTCGGCAGTGAGGGTGTAGAGACTCATGTGCCGATTACTATGAACGAAGAGGAAACAAAGAAACTGCAGGAATCAGCAGCAACATTGAAAGAGATTATTGAGGATATTAAACTGTAAAAATCTTAGATGGCATAAGGAATAATGAGTAAATGAGCCGGGAGAACACAATTTTGTGAAGCTCCCGGCTTTTCTATTAATGATAATATACGCATATGCGTAAAGTAAAACAAGATAATATGGAAAGATAATGCAAACCAGAAATTTACTGTGGAATATCCGTTACCAGTGCATCGATATCAGCAGCCTTTGTGATGATGCCCATCTTCAGCAGCCAGTCAGCTGTAT